>JALWBF010000019.1 GCA_027016055.1 Archaeoglobaceae archaeon
CAACTGTCCTGTCAGAATCTTAACAGCCGTCGTTTTTCCCGTTCCGTTTGGTCCCAGCAAACCGACAACGTAACCCCTTCTCGGAATCGGCAAGCCGTAAAGCACGAACCCGTTTTTGCCGTATCTGTGAACTTCCTTACCTTCGAGCTCGTGAGGTAAGCCAACAATAGAAATCGCTTTGAAAGGACACTTTTTAACACATATCCCGCATCCGACGCAGAGTTCTTCGGAAATTACAGCTTTTCCGTCTTTGATTACGATAACGTCCTCAACACCCGTTCTGATTTTTGGGCAGTATTTTATGCACTCCTGTGCACATTTTTTCGGCTGACATCTATCCCTGTCCACCACTGCGATCCTGAACTCTGGCATCGAATCTGGCAAGACAGATCGTCTTATAAAATCTTTTCAAGCTTAACGCTGATGCCAAGCATCTTTATATTATTTATTTTTATTTATTTAATTAGATGAAAATTAGACAAACAAATTTAACATTATAAAGTTACGTGAATATTTGGCGTTGGTAAAATCAAAAGGAGATGTAAAATCATGCCGAGGCCGGGATTCGAACCCGGGACCTTCGGATTATGAGTCCGACGCCCCGACCAGCTAGGCTACCTCGGCTCTATTATCATGTATTAGGGTGTTATTAAAAACTTTTCGAAGCGTTAAAACCTCTCTGTATATCATATAATATACCGCTACCAACGCGCCTTTCAATCTACTGCAAAAACATGGTGTTACTGTAATAAAAAATTGAAAAATCACTTGACCAGCTCTTTGGCAGCAAGCTTGATGTCATCAGCCTTAACCGTTTTTCTTCCGGAGTTCTTCGCAAGTTCGACAGCCTTCTTGGCTATCTTGACTGCATACTCTTCAATAGCCTCCGCCAAAGCCTTCTTTGCAGCTTCACTAACCCTGGGCGCACCAGCGTTTCTTATTATTCTCTCAACCGGTGCAAGTGGTAGCTCCACATACATCACCTCCTTTAATTAATTTAATTTTCTACACAACTCTTATATAAATCTTTAGGTTTATCGGAAGATTTATAGAGCGAGCGGTAGAGTATATGGTAAGGACGTTGCCAAGCTTTAGCTGTATCCAAAGCATAACGTTCCGTATTTAAAAAATCGTGTATATCTTGGCTGTTAGGCTGTCGTTAAGATTGTGGGTGTTTTGGTGAATAAGTATAAATACGTCAAAAGTTATCTACGTTCGGGGGTGATGCATATGGATGTTGAAAGTCTGAAGCAGTTGATTAGAGAAGATTACGACGTCATAGATGCGAATGAGACGATTTCAAAGATCATTCCGATGCTCGAAAAGTGGGAAGAAAAAAGTGCGATTCTCGTTGAGGAGGATGGAAAGATAATAGGTGTTGTGAGGGAAAGGGATTTAATGAGAGGATGTGTAATGGTCAATCCTCACGAAACAAAGATAAAGCACTTCGTAGTTAGAACAGGCATTCTATCTTTGGACGATCTAACTCCGGAAAACGTTGCAAGAAGGTTTGTTGAAGACTCGACGCCTTTTGTTATAGTTAGATTAAACGGAAAATACGGTGTAATATTTGTGGACGACTTTTTAAAGCTTGCAAAGCCGGAATTTAGGGATGTAAAGGTTAAGGAAATCATGAATCCCGAAGTTATAACGGTGAGGGATCACGATACAGTAGCGAAAGCTCTTGCTACGATGAGGAATCACGGTATAGACAGAGTTGTCGTCGTCGATGACAACAATAAGGTCGTTGGAATAGTTACCGGAAAGGACATAGTGGATAGGGTTTTAGCTCCGAGAAAGAAGGCAACTCTTGGAGATTACAGCGGTGAGAAGGAGAAGACTCTTTCGATTATGGTTGAGAGCATCATGAGCTATCCGGTTATAACCGCTAACAAAAACGACAGCGTTGCGAGCGTTATAGATACGATGATTGAAAGGAACATTTCGAGCGTAGTTATAACAAAAGATGGACTGCCGGAAGGAATTGTGATAAAGAAGGATATACTTGAGAACTTCATAAAGAAGGCAACTCCGGCGAAGTTTGATATTCAGGTAATCGTTAAGAACATAACACTCGACGATTTCGAAAAGGCGAGAATAAACGACGACTTGAACAACTTCATGGATAAATTCAAAGATTATTTCGGAGAGGCAATTCTGTTTGTATATATAAGGAGATTTAGGTGGGAATACTACAGAGGTCTTCCGTGGGTTCTCGTTAGGCTAAAGCTTGCGAGCGATAAGGGAACTTTCGTTGCAACCGGAGAAGGCTGGGGTGCAGAATATGCTCTGCATGCAACGCTTAAAAAGCTTGAGAGGGAGATTCTTAAAGAGAAAGAACTGCTAACGGATAAGAAGATGATAAGAAGGTTCTATGAGGATGTTTTCTCGGACTTCACGAGCACGAGCGCTTAGCCTTTTTTATAATCTTAAAAGATCGAGCAGATAGTCTCCAGTGTATGTTTTAAGCGGAATGTTTAGCTTTTTAAATGCAACTTCAATAAATGCGGACTGATAATCACCGAAACCCCGCGTTCCCCTGAACAACACTATTACCTCCCCATAGTTGTCTTCTCCGTGCACTATATAGTAATTTGCACCGGAAGTTTCTGTGCCATTAACCTTGCTTGATGGGATCACAACCTTAAAGGCTGGAAGCCTAACCCTTTTGAGCGATCCGACGAACTTCACGAAAGCCCTTTCATCGTAGAACTTAAACCTCCTGATTCCGTCGTTCGGCATCTTTTCCTTGTATATTATCGCATCTGCAAGCGGCATTTTGAATGCATCCTCTATATCCTCATCATGGATTTTGCTGTATAAGTTTGAGACATCCCCATCAAGAGCGATCGCTTGCATTCCGCACACCTCTTTAAAATGTTTAGTCAAAGTAGTATTTAAAAATTGTTCTTTATAATTTAGTTACAAATGAATATATGCAAAAATATACCTGATTACGTAGATGCATATGTAGCTACATAGCATTCATCAGGATTAAGAAAAACGTTATATTTTGTTGGCCGAACTATATTTTATGAAGACAATAATACTCGCCGGAGGCAAGGGGACAAGGCTTTGGCCCTTAAGCAGGGAAGAGTTTCCAAAGCAGTTTCTAAAGATATTCGGCGATAAATCCCTTCTTCAACAAACTCTTGAGAGGGCTCTTCTATTTTCGAAGCCCGAGGAAATTTATATCGTCACAAATGAAAAATATAAATTTATGGTTATTCAACATATTAATGAAATGAATGTGAAAATTCCTGAAAGGAACGTTATTCTGGAGCCCTTAGCCAAGAACACTTTGCCCGCGATATTTTATGGCGTTAAAACTATCTTGGAGAATTACGGAGATGACATAGTTGCTGTTCTTCCGTCAGATCATCTTATTAAGGTCAACGATAACTACATAAAAGCCTTTGAAAATGCTCAAAAGCTTGCAAGGAGTTACCTCGTTACGTTTGGGATTAAGCCCGATAAGCCTCACACCGGCTACGGCTACATAAAGCCCGGAGAACCTTTGGAGGGCGGTTTCAAGGTTGAGAAGTTCGTTGAAAAGCCGGATTATGAGACGGCAAAGAGATACGTTGAAGAAGGATACCTCTGGAACAGCGGTATGTTCATGTTTTCGACAGATGTTTTCATGGAGGAATGCATTAGGCACGCTTCCGATGTTGTAATGGCTTTCGAAGAAGATGTAGCTACCGCTTATGAAAAGACACCCGAAATCTCAATAGACTACGGTCTGATGGAGAAAACCGATAAGGCTGCAGTTGTTCCGTTGGACGTTTTTTGGAGCGATGTCGGTAGTTTCGATGCGATATACGAGATAATGGAGAAAGACAAGAATAGCAATGCTGTCAAAGGCGAAATAGTCTCGATAGATTCCAAGAACAATTTGATAATAGGCGAAAGTCTCATAGCAACGATAGGAATTGAAAATGCCATCATCGTTGATTCCGGCGATGCCATATTGGTTTGTTCGAGAGAAGAGTCGCAGAAGGTTAAAGATATCGTTAAAATTTTGAAGGATAAAGGCGACAGAAGGGCTGAAGTTCACAGAACAATCTACAGACCTTGGGGATCTTTTACCGTGCTCGAGGAAGGACAGTTCTATAAAATAATAAAGATAAAGATACTTCCGAAGAAGGGATTGGGCTTAAGGATGCACTATCACAGAAGCGAACACTGGGTTGTTGTGAGGGGAACGGCTAAGGTGAACGTTGACGGAAAGGAATTTCTGCTTAGAACCGGCGAAAGCACTTTCGTTCCAGCCGGGGTGAAGTATAAGCTTGAAAATCCGGGAGTTCTGCCTTTGGAGGTTATAGAAGTCCAGATAGGCGAATACTTGGGTGAGGACGACATAGTGAGGTTCGAAGAGGATGAAGGATGATGAGATAGAAGTTCTCTGCCCGGTGTGCAGGAAGATACATAAATTTAAACCGGAAGTTCAGGAATTCCGTTGCAAGAAAAGGCATTTGGTTCTGCTTAAGGATAGGCACGGTTGGAGGCTTATGGAAGTTAAGGTGATAACCGAGAGGGAGGACAGAGAGCTGGATAGAATATGGGGCTCAAAGGACGAAGATTAGGAATGAACTACGGAAACTCCGTTCTCCTTCTTAACCTTTATAGCATGCTCAACCATCTCTTCAAACGTATCGTCGTGGCTTATAACGAATATCTGCTTGAATCCCTCGATTTTCGATAATTGCATCGCGAAGTTCCTTCTCCTCGTTTCATCCATGTTCTGCGTCGGCTCGTCGAAGAAAACTATGCCTATATTCGACAGAACCTTAAGCAAAGCCAATCTAACTGCTAAAGCTGCACAAATTTGCTCTCCACCGCTCATCTGTGCAAAATCTATCTCC
>JALWBF010000020.1 GCA_027016055.1 Archaeoglobaceae archaeon
TTTTATCTATATCCCCGAACTGCGTCGGTTTTCCGGTGGTTTCCGGTCGTAGTTCAACGTTAAATCCCTTCTGCTCGATGAACTCAAGAACGGATTTTAGGTTATCCCTTATCCTTCTGTAAGCCCCTTCCTTCGAAGACTTCAAGTAATATCCGGGATGGAAAACTATGTTCCTCGCAAATATGCCGCCCACTCTGATCGTGTCTATCAGTCTCCTTATACTATCTTCGACCTTCTTCTTTTCTTCTGCGTTCAGGTTTATGTAATACGGAGCGTGAACTGAAAGTTCGATGCCCAAGGAATCTGCTATCATCTTAACTTCCTTCGCCTTCTCTTCGTTCATCCTAACGCCCCTAACAAACTGAACCTCCATCGCATCCAATCCAAGCTCCTTTATAGTCCTTATACCGCCGATCGTCGATCTGTTCTTCGAACAATTCGGAACGCCGGCTGTTCCGAACTTCATGTTTTATGCTAAGACTTGCAATCAAAAAACGATTTCTCGAAAAGCTTTTATTTTTCGTCTGTTATCCCACCCTTTAAAATCCGAGTAAGCGGAATATGGAACATGCGCATAATAGAAATACTCCGTGATATCGATAAAGCGCTTTTAATCGGCATGGGCGGCGGTGGCGATATAGTCAGCACTCTGATAGTTGCCGATTTCTTCGATCTCTTCGATGTTGAATGCGTTCATGCCGGCGTTGTTTGGGAGAGGATTTCGAGGGATCCGAAGCCCGGTCCTCGCTCGATTGAGGAGATAGATGGCTGTAAAATCATAAACGAGTGCTTGGCTTGGGTGAACGGGGACAGCAGAATAAACGGACTCAAGCCGATCGTAGCTCAGGTTTCGGAGTTTTTGGGCAGAGACGTCGTTGCGGTGGATATAACGAAAGGCGAATTGGGTGTTAGAAGAAGCTTGAGGGAATTCGTCGAATCGGAGGGGATAGATATAGTCGTCGGAGTTGATGCGGGAGGAGATTCTCTTGCGAGGGGAGGGGAAAGAAACCTTTGCAGTCCGCTTGCGGATTCCATAATGCTCTCAGCTCTGAGCAAGCTGCGATCTATCTTAGCCGTGACAGGATTCGGAAGCGACGGAGAGCTTAGCAGGGAGGAATTGGAAACGTATCTCAGCGAGATAGCGAGGGAAAATGGCATATTGGGTGTCAGCATTCTGATGAAGGATAAAGCCGAAAGGCTGTTCGAGTTCGTTAAAGAAGTTCATACCGAAGCATCCCGCATCCCGATAATGGCCGGAATGGGTTTCAAAGGGAAACGCACCGTCTGGGGGCGCTACGATATAGACGTTTCCATACTGAACGCCCTAACATTCTACATCGACATAGGCATTCTGCTAAGGTTCACTCAGCTACCGAAAGTAGTTGAGAACAGCGAAAGCGTATTCGAAGCCAACGAAAAGCTGCACGATTTTGGAATTAAAACGGAGCTCGATTTTGAAATTGAGTTGAGCTCTTGAGAGGATGCCATTACGATGCTCGGAAAGTATTAAATCGTCTGACCGAATCTAAGATTATGGATCTTGAGAAGCTAAAGAGACTTCAGGAGGAACTTGCCAAAAGCGTCGTTCTTAGGGATCTCGTTAAGCCGGATGAACTTAGATTCGTTTTGGGGGTTGATCAATCCTTTATCGGTAAAAAGCAGGAGAAGGTAATATCAGCCTGTGTTGCGTTAACATTTCCGGAATTGAAGCCGGTGGATCAGAACGTCATAATCGAGGACGTCAACTTTCCATACATCCCGACCTTCTTAATGTTCAGGGAAGGTGATCCGGCAGTTAGGGGGGTTAAGCCGGTTTTGGAAAAGCTCGATAGGAAAAAGGCCGTGGTGATCGTGGACGGTAGCGGAATAGCCCATCCGAGAAGATGCGGATTAGCTACTTACGTTGCGTTAAAGCTCAAAGTGCCTACGATCGGAGTCACCAAGAGAAAATTATACGGTGATGTTGAGCTTCCGAGGGAGGAAATGGAAGCGAAGCCGATTTACGACGGTGAAATAATAGGCTACGCTTTGAAGCCGTGCAAGTTGTGCAAGCCGATATTCATATCCCCGGGCAGTTACATAACTCCGGAAACCGCTTTGGAGATTGTAAAAGCTTGCATAAGGAATCATAAACTTCCGGAGCCGATTAGACTCGCTCACGAGCTTGCAACGAAATCGAAATCTCAGAGTTTATCTTCCTTCATGGAGCTGTAGAGTTTCTAAAACCTTATTAAATACTGAGATCATAGTTTGATTGTGGAGAGAATAGAGGAATACCTCGAGGCGATGCTCGATATTCAGAAGGAGAAGGGAAGGGTCGTAAAGACGAGCGATTTAGCTAAAAAGCTCAACGTTAAGCCATCGAGCGTCACTGAGATGCTACTTAAGCTCAGCAAAAAAGGATACATCGAATATCAACCTTACCACGGCGCGGTTTTAACTGAAAAGGGTAGAAAGGTAGCTGAAAGAATAAAACGCTATCATAGGATCTTCGAGACTTTTTTCAGAGATTTTTTGGGTATAGATGAGGAGGAATCTCATAGGCTCAGTTGCGAGCTTGAGCATCACGTAAACGATGAGATCGTTAGGAGAGTGTGTATGATCATTGCAAGTGAATGTAAAATCTGCGAGAAGTGCGATTTTAAGGTTATCTCATTGGTTGAAGCCGAACCGGGTTATTATGAAGTTTTAGCTTGCCCTTCAGCGGTTAAAATGGTCGGAATCAAACCGGATATTAAGCTGAGGGTAGTCGATAGATGCGTTGTTGAAGTAGACGGTGAGGAAATCAGCTTATCGGAAAGTGTAGCCGAAAAAATTATCGTCAGAAGGATCCCTCAAGAATAGTTACCAGATCCTTTGCATCGGTTTTCCTCGGGCACAGATCCACCAACCTTTTGAGTTTAATTGCATTCTCTGCAAGCTTCGGCAGATCGCTCTTATCAAATCCCAACTCATCCAAGCTCGTCGGAACGTTTAGGTCTTCCATAAGCGATTTTATGCTACCCAACACATCTTTTATCCTTTCAACCTTCTCCGGAACAACTGGCTCGATGTATTCCAGCAGAGCATCGCCAACGATCGCAACGCAAATTCCATGCGGAATGTCCCTTGCCCCTCCTATTGCATGCCCCAATGCGTGTCCCAGATGAACTCCAGCATTTCCGAACGCTATTCCAGCCATATAAGATGCCATCGCCATCTTCATTCTCGATTCCAAATCTCCCCAGTGATAAGCTTTCCTCAGGTTTTGTGCTATCATTTCGATAGCCTTTAAAGCAAGAGCATCGGTGATCGGATTAGATCCGGAATACGGACTGTCGTATGGATAAACTTCTGCCGGCTTTACTGTGTATGCCTCTACGGCATGCATGAGAGCATCCAAGCCCGAAGAAGCTACGATTTCGGGCGGAGGCGTTATGTTCAGAGGATCTATGATCGCAAAGTTCGGGAGCAGGCATTCCTGAACTATTCCAACCTTAATTCCCGACAGCTTCACAACGGCAGCACATGTAGTTTCGCTTCCCGTTCCGGCGGTTGTAGGAATAGCTATGAGCGGTTTCAGCGGTTTTTCAACCACAACACCCTTCCCAAACGGCTTCGGGAAGTAGTCGAAGAAGTCTTCCGGCGGATACGTCGTGTATAAATTTAGAAGCTTTGCTACATCTATTGCGCTTCCTCCTCCAAGTCCTATGAGCAGATCGAAATCCTTCGCAACCTCGATTCCCTCCCTAACGCATTCCACATCAGGTTCAGGCTTAATACCGCTCCAGACTTCGTAGCTTATTCCGTTCTCTTCGAGCGAACTCCTTACCCTTTTGCAGATCTCACCGCTACCAACTCTTCTGCCGGTTACTATCAACGCCGATTTAGGTTCGAATCTTTTGGCAATCTTTCCTACATCCTTCGTTACGTTAATTCCAACCTTTGCCGGGGTGAATTTTAACGATATCATAATTTTAAAAATCTCCAACAGTTTTATATACTATCGAGTTTAAGGGTCTCATAGTTGGAGGGAGTCCTATGGAGTCCTTGGTTAAAGAAGCTCTTGCGAGGGCTGAAAGGGAGAGGAGAGCTCCAGCGGAGGATCTTGAGGAAGATATACTTCAGGTTTTGGAGGAGCTGAGAACTGTTATTAAGGTTATCGGTGTTGGAGGAAGCGGTTGCAATACCGTTTCGAGGATGTTCGATGAGGGTATTGAAGGGGCGGAGCTCATCGCGATAAACACCGACGCCCAGCATCTTTGCTATACCAAAGCTCACAAGAGGTTGCTTATCGGAAAGAGGAGAACCAGAGGTTTGGGGGCTGGAAGCCTTCCTCAGGTCGGTGAAGAGGCAGCAAGAGAAAGCGAGGATGAGATCAGAAGGCTTGTTGAAGGGGCGGACATGGTCTTCATAACCTGCGGTCTCGGTGGCGGAACTGGAACAGGTGCCGCTCCGGTAATAGCCGAAGCAGCGCAAGATGCCGGAGCTTTAACAATTGCTGTCGTGACGTTTCCGTTCTCAGCTGAAGGAGCAGTAAGAAGGGCTAATGCGGAAGCTGGACTGGAAAGATTGAGGGAAGTGGCGGATACTGTGATAGTAATTCCAAACGACAAGTTGCTCGAAGTCGTTCCGAACTACCCGATACACATAGCATTCAAGGTTGCGGATGAGGTTTTGATGAGGGCTGTGAAGGGGATAACGGAGCTGATAACGAAGCCTGCTTTGGTTAACTTGGACTTCGCGGATGTTAAGACGATAATGGAGAAGGGCGGAGTTGCTATGATCGGACTCGGAGAGGCGAGCGGTGAGGATAAGGCGGCTGAGTCCGTTAGAAAGGCTCTGAAGT
>JALWBF010000021.1:0-2709 GCA_027016055.1 Archaeoglobaceae archaeon
CGGACAGCTACTTTGCCGTACCGCTCGGGATCAGCGCGAAATATCAGCTCCCGATCGAGTGGCCCGTAACCCTGAGCGCATCGTTCTACGCGGCTCCCGACCCGCTAGTTTTCGGTGACGGCAACGGCTACAGCGCCTACCGCATAGGCCTCGAGTCGCAGATAATCCCGAACGCCTCGCTCTACGGCGGCTACAGAAACATAGACCTCAAGTATGAAAACGGCAGAAAAAATTTCAACGACGGATGGTACGTAGGCGTCCGATTCTACTTTTAAGGTAAAGATATGCTGACGGTAATAGAAAAGGAGCTCGAAGCGCACAAAAAGACCCTCGAGAGCGTCATCGAGGGGATGCAGCACTTCATCTATACGGCGGGCGTCATAATGACGGAGACGTTAGAAGGTGGAAACAAGGTGCTTCTGTGCGGAAACGGCGGAAGCGCCGCCGACGCGCAGCACATAGCCGCCGAGCTTACCGGCCGCTACAAAATAGAGCGCAAAGGGCTTCCGGCCATCGCGCTGACTACCGACACCTCCGCCCTGACGGCTATAGGCAACGACTACGGCTTCGAATATATCTTTTCAAGACAGGTAGAAGCGCTCGCGCAAAAAGGCGACCTGCTCATCGGCATCTCCACCAGCGGCAACAGCGCAAACGTCGTCTACGCCATGCAAAAAGCCAAAGAGATGGGCTGCAGAGTCATAGGCCTAAGCGGCAAAGGCGGCGGCAAAATGAACGACGTCTGCGACCTGAACATCATAGTCCCCTCCGACGACACCGCACGCATACAGGAGATGCACATCCTCATAGGCCACATACTCTGCCAGCTCGTAGATAACGAATACAGATAGAGCGGCAGGCTTCCTCTTCTTAAAGCAATGATTTAAACTGCGACCGGAGCTTTTCCGGTTGCGGGGTTTTTCTCATCAAGGGGGCAGGCCATTGATGCTTCGCCTCCCGATAGCAATACATTATGTAAGGCTATTGAAATAAGAGCCGTTATCACAATAAAATGTGCAGATAACGACCCATAAGCCAATAGCATTACATTGAAAATGAGGCAAATTTTAAAGCATTTCAATGAAAGTGTTAAGAAATATATCAATTTCGACATTTTTAAAAAATAGCAATAGATATTTTGTGTCATGCTATTTTGTTTTATCAGGGGAAGTGGTATACTTTGTTAATACAATAAATAGTTATCTCGGATGCTGCGCATCCGAGATAACGGGCCACGGGTTGAACACCTGCTTGTTATCTGCTGCTTCGCACCAGATAACAAGCGGATGCACCAAGCAACCCTCAAAAAATTAAAATTTTTAGAGGGCCGTCGGTGACCCGCGGCCCGTTATGTGTATTTAATTAGGGACACGGAATGATACTACAAAAGAAGACGCTAGAAAAACTGCGAAATCTTATCAACGAAGAGACAGAATATCGTTCTGGACCAAAATTAGTTCAATTTTTCAATGAGCTGGGATTTAACGATACTTATGAACAGGGTTTTCCTTCAAGATGGATGTATACTGACGAGAAACTATCAAAGATTAATGGAACACCAGAGTTAGATAAATGTATAAAAAATTTGTTTGCACCAGTCAATTTTATTGGGAGAATTTACGAATTAGATAAATTTATTGATGAATTCAATCAATATCTCGTATTTGATGGGTGGAAAGTAGTTAGAAAGAGTAAAGATATTAGCTTTATTAAAGCCAATGAAAGTGATTTAGAAAAATCGCTATCGTCAAAACTCACAGACGATGAAACAGATTTTCTTAGTATAGAATTTGAAGAAATACCTCTTGAAAAATTAGGATTAGATAATATTATTACGGATGTTCTTAGTATACGCCTTGAAGAGATTAAACAATGTTTATCCTCAAATGCACCGCTAGCAGTTATTTTTCTTTCTGGAAGTACCTTGGAAGGAATTCTTTTGGGAATAGCGTTGAAATATCCTAAACAGTTTAATCAGGCAAAGGCATCTCCCAGGAGCAATGAAGGTAAAGTAAGGCCATTACATGAATGGAAATTAAACGATTTTATAAATGTGGCGCATGAGTTGGGGTTACTGAAAGAAGATGTTAAAAAATTCAGTCACTCCTTAAGAGAATTTCGTAATTATATTCATCCGTTTCAACAGGTTAGTTCTAAATTTAATCCAGATGAACATACTGCAAAAATATCTTGGCAGGTTTTGAAAGCAGCACTATTTCAATTAGGTGAGGCAAAAATTGAAGTTTAAAGTTACACAAATATCAAGGTACCTGACCCCTTTGATGTAAAAGTTATATACGGGTATTTTTGTGGAATATATTCCACAAAAAAATATTAAATTATTGGAATACACTCTACAATAGTTTTATGGTTTTCAAAAGATTTTTATGCTGCTTAATATTGTTAAGACAACTTCATTCGTCTCCTTTTGGTGAGATATAAGTGATGTAACGACAAATCAGGAATGTTAGGCCATTTGATATGGCTTTCATCAAATCGGACTTGTATTGGCAAAATACTTATTTTGTGCACTTATAAAACTCTTTTGGAGCACAAGAGGTTATAATAGTCTTATTATTTTATTTTTACTATAATGATTTTTTGTTCAACGGAACACTTTATAATACAAAGGGCCATCATGAAAAAATCAATAATACTCGCTGGCTTAATGGTTGTTTTTTTATTTAGTTGTTGTGCTAAAATACTTGA
>JALWBF010000021.1:2719-4815 GCA_027016055.1 Archaeoglobaceae archaeon
TATTAATACTAATAAAGTAATAAAATCTGAACATGTTGTTATAAAAAACTATAAAGTTGGTGAAGTAAACACAGCCTATGTGGGCAATCCAATGATAGAGGTTTTTGATTATAACATAACATTAAAATCAACCGATAAGATGAAGCCTACTGAAGATTTTATTTTCAATTCTGATTCTTCAAATAAATATATATTTACAAAAAATGACGAATTTAAAATATTGGGAAAATGGAATATCGATAAAGTCAAATACACTGTTGTTAATAACAAAAAAATGGGTGACTTAGGACTGTTAATCAGAAAAGATGGTTCAATTCATAATAAAATTGTCAATATGATACCGTATGGAATAGATGCAGTAAAGTACATTACTATTGTATATAATTATAAATATGAACCTAAAACCGTCAGGCTAAAAACTGTCACCATTACTACAAAAGAAACTCGTAAAGGTAAAATAAATTATCAGTTAATTTATACCGGATCTGATGATTCGTCTTTTTTTATTACCTATAGAGAATTTACAAAAAGCGACTTAGCAAGGCCATCGTTTTTTCAGAATCTTACATATTCGAGAAAAAGTAGCCAAATAAGATTTAGGAATTTGGTCTTAAATATTATATCTGTGGATAATGAAAAAATTATGTTTGCTGTGAAGTCTGATGATTACAACTAAAGTAAATCCAGGCCCATTTGATGTTAATGCTAATAATATAGTGGGGCAATCAAAGAATAATGTCGAACAAAGATGAAATACTAATTTGGAATGTAGCAAGGCCGTGGAACGAGGATCAAATAAAATTATCTACATTTAAAAATGCTGAAAGGACGCTAGAGACAATAGAGTCACTCGCTGGGGGAAAACTTTTCTCAGAACTAGAGTCCCTTCGTCTTTCATTGCGCGTATTTCTGGATGCCACCCATGATTTGCTTTCATCTATCAATCTTTTTAAAAGCGAGTCAGAAAGCCTAGGCTTTTGGGACAGGCCAAGACGAATAGATTTCGAAAGGCTAGAGGTCCGTATTCAGCGAGGCATATTTTCAGCGACTATGGCTGCAATGGCGTTGGTCGATCATACTAGAATATTCTCAAATGATTTTTCAGTTGAAGATTACCAGGAAAAGGTGAATGAAGGTTTCTCCAAAAATCCTCTTCACAGATTCATTCAAGGGCTCAGGAACTATACGACACACGTTCGAATTACAAAAAGCAACTGGGTGACCAAATCAAGCAAAGAAGGAAGAAGCGTTTTCTTCCTTTTGAGCGCTGCAGATTTAAAGAAATGGGATGGTTGGGACGCTTTGTCGAAAAGCTATATTGATTCAAATCCTGAAGGGGTAAATGTTGAGCAACTTTTCCAGGATTATTCTAATAAAGTGAAATCTTTCCATGATTGGTTTCGATACAAGGTTTGGGAAAGTAGATCAAAAGAGCTAAGCGAATATCTAGCCTGCAAGAGGGCATATAAAGCTGTAAATGTGGGCAGTATTTGGAATATACTTTTGAGCCAAGTATTTCACCGGGAGGGAATAGATCCATATATGTACCTTGATAGATACTTATCTGATAATGAAATAGAAGAGATCCTCTCGCTCCCGTTCCGATCCAAATCGCAAGTTGACCGAATTATTGAACTAGTCGATGAATATGGGTTTTGTGATAAGGAACTTAGGAGTGCAGTATACAAGCTTTTTGGAGTGACTCCCTAACAAGCATCAAAGGGTCAGGCCCCTTGATACCCAAGTAATCGTTGTATTTTCAATGAATTGAATATTTTGTAAGGAATATTTTCCAATCGCCAATCGGTTGAAAAAACATCACGGGGTCAGGCCCCTTGATGAAAAAAATGGGCAAAGAGACTACAAAAAGTGTATGTAAATTAGGCACAGTCGGAAAGTTTTAAAATGAAATATAGAAAATTTTTTATCGCATTATTGATTCCCGTTGTCGTCTTGGGGGTATATGACATAACAAAACTAACTAACCCTATTTTATATCTGATTAACGGACCTTCTTTAAAAGTAAATGGTTATATAGTCAACTTTCCATTCCCTGATTGGGCATATTTTAAAGAGAATGGGCACTCGTATGTAAT
>JALWBF010000022.1 GCA_027016055.1 Archaeoglobaceae archaeon
AGATATCTTAAAGTCAAGGTGGATCACTGCGGAGTTAGGTTGTTAGATTAAAGGCATTTCGCTAATTTTTTATAAGTTAAGGTAGTCATCATCACGGGGGTCTTTTATGGTTGGAATCTTCGAACTCGATGAAAAGGATAGGATGATACTGGAAATTCTCGAAAAAAATCCCGAGATATCTCAAAATGAGATTGCAAAGATCGTCGGCTTATCTCAGCCTTCGGTTGGGAGTAGGATAAAGAAGATGAAGGAACTCGGCATAATAAGCCACGCCTACGGAATAAACATAAAAAACGCAGGTTTGTATATACTCAAGGCGGATGTAAAATGCAAACAGCCGAAGGAACTGCTCAAGCTGTTCAAAGATTGCCCTTTCTTTTTGAACGGATTCATAGTCGCCGGAAATAAGAACTTGGTGATGATGTTCGTCGGAGAAGATCTTCCGACGCTTGAGGCTATCGTCGATCAGCATATAAGACCGAATCCGGACGTTTACGACGTCGACGTTGGAATAATCGTTAGGGCTGAGAAGGATACGATAATACCGATTAACATAAGAGTCGAAAGGAGGAGCAAGGCTCCGTGCGGTTCTAATTGCAAAGAATGCGATTACTGGAATTACGAACTCTGCTTGGGCTGTCCTATAACTGGATACTACAGAGGAAGGATCTGGAAGTAATGTTGAGCAAAATAAAGCACAAAACAACTGAACTTCTGGAGCCTTTGACTGATGGGCTCGTTAAGATTGGTGTAAAGCCGAATCATCTTACCTTTTTGGGACTGTTCATTGGTTTCATATCCGCAGTTGCAATAGCCGAAGGATATGCCAAGCTCGGAGCGCTGATAATTCTTCTAAGCGGACTGATGGATGCCCTCGATGGTGCTTTGGCGAGAAGTAAGGGATTGGTGACTAAATTCGGCGGATTTTTGGATTCGGTCTTCGACAGATACGTCGACATCGCTATATTTACATCATTAGGCTTTTACGGCGTAGATTGGTTTTTGGTAATCTTAGCCTTAAGCGGAGCTCTGATGGTTAGCTATACGAGGGCAAGGGCTGAGAACATCATAGATAGATGCGATGTCGGAATTGCCGAAAGGGGTGAAAGGATGATTATACTCGTTTTTGGTCTTCTCACCGGATTCGTTTGGCAGGCTGTCGTTTTGATAGCTGTTCTTTCACACATCACAGCGATCCACAGGATAGTTCATACCTACCGCAATTGTTAAGCGATGCAACTCTCATTCGGCTTGAGATTAGTTGCGATCACAGCATTCATGCTCTTTTATAATCCCGTCGGAATGTCGACGAATTCCACCTCAACTTCTCCGGCGAATTCGTTCCCAACAACGTTCATTAGGGCTTTTATTCCCAAAGTCTCTGTAGCGTAATGTCCGGCAAAGATAACGTTGATCCCGCATTCCTTGGCTAAATGATAGGCACTATGCTCGGCTTCACCCGTTATAAACAGATCCAAACCGATATCGATTGCCTCAACCAATGCGAAAGCGCCTTTCCCGGAAACCGCTCCGACCTTCTCAATCCTTTCGTCCCCAAATTTTAGAGTGATCAGACGCTCGTTCAGCTTTCTCCTTAAATTTTCTGCTATATCCTCAAGCTTAACGGATTTTTCAAATCTACCGTAGAATCCGATTGGCTTGCCTCTGTAAATCCCAAACTGCCCTTCCGGTTCAACTTCGAGCAACCTAAGCAGCTGAACGTTGTTGCCTATTCTCGGATGCGCATCCAACGGCAAATGGACGGCATAAAGAGAAATTTCGTTTTCAATCAGAAACTTGAGCCTTCTCTTAACGATTCCTCTAATGTAATCTATTCCCCCCCAGATGAGCCCGTGGTGAACCACTATCATATCCGCGCTTCTCTTCTTCGCCTCAACGAAAACGTCCATGCATGCATCCACTGCAAAAACGATCTTTCGAACATCTTTCCCACCTTCAACCTGCAGTCCGTTGTTCGACTTGTCCTCCCATTCCTTTATAGCCAAGAAATCGTCCAAGAATTGAACTATCTCCTCAAGCTTCATAATCTATGCAAGCAACATTTAATTTATTTCCGTATTGCTAACACATTGTAGAAACTTATTAATATTCAAGAATTGATTTTGTAATATGGATAAAACGGTTAAATATCTGGGAGGAATTGGATATATACTTCTGCTGATAGGTCCGTTGCTATCCTTAGGTGCCAGTGCTGCGGGGGGACTGTCTCTAATAGGATTAATTTTAGCGGCGATAGCTTGGATATTCATGGGTAGGAACTTGGATGACAAAGTGATGCTGGCAAACGGAATAATGATGATAGCCGAGCCCATAATAACGATCGCCCTAACGTTCGGCATTCTGATGTCGATACCATCAATGGCTCCAAAAAATCCGGCCGTTGTGATTCAAACCCTTATGTTAGTAATTGCCGTAGCGTTGATAATCGGTATTATCTGCTGGGCTTTGCACGTTTTGTCACACCTAAGGGCAGGGAACGCTTTGGATATAAGCATGTTCAAGTATTCGGCGTATTGCCAGATACTTTCGTTCGTTCTCGTAGTGCTTGCGTTTATTTGGATGTTCGGAAACATAGCCGCTATAGTTCCGCTACTCCAAACTCAAGCTATGCGACCGAATCCAGCGCTGCTGTTAAAGATATTTGGACCCGCCATAGGACTGATAGCGCTCGGAATTTTGCTGGGAGTAATCTCGAACATACTTTCGGCTATAGCCTTCTTCAGCATTGAAGAATAGCCAATAACTCTAATTTTTACTAATTTTTTAATTGAAAATTACCTCCAAAAGATGGTAAATTCCCCAGTTATTAAGCTATCTCCTGGCTCATAAAATATCACGATCGTGTATTTTCTTATCTGTGGCTCATTTCCAATAGGATAAATTCTTAATTTAATCTCTATTTTACTTTTCGGATCCACTATTTTTTTGTAATCTATTTTATAATATTTTTCAGGGAGTGCAATCTCAGTATTATTTTCGACAACGCAATAAAGAAAGATATATTTTATATCTGCAGGAATATTTCCAGAATTGTAGAGATAAAACATTATATCTTCAGGTTGACCAGCGTATGCATAATACTGTCGTTCTAAGTTCAGGACTTCTAACGATGCATATTTCAAGAAATATCTTTTAGTTTCTTCAAATGCGAAGTTTGCTAAAAAGCCAGATGTAAAACCAACAACAAAAACAGATGCAAAACTAACAAGCAACTCTCTTCTTGTTAGCCTTCCAATCATAAACTGAGCTGAAAATGGGGTCAATATTACTTTTTCTTTAACCCAGTGTTAACTCTTTAACTGAAACTTTAGCCATAATTAGGGTAAGTAAGCTTTAACTTTGGGATAAATTCATTTAAGAGCTGTCTTTCGAACTCGATCAGGAACTAAAAGAGTCGGCAATAGATGAGTTAATTCTTTTTAAAATTTTTTTTACTAAATATAAAATAAAAATTCAATCCTCCTTTCTCCTGAAGTTCGCCCTCAGTGAAGGTCTAACCTTCTCAGCACCTCTTCCCTTTCTCCTAAGACCTCTCGCTCTTCTTCCAGCCGATGTAAGTCCTCTGAATACTCTACCCCTCTTGTTGCAGATCCAGTTTAGCTGAGGATCGGATTTTATAGCCGGATGATCCCTATCAACCAGAATTACTTCGAACCACTTATATCTTCCATCCTCTCCGACCCAATATGAGTTGAGAACTTCCATGTTTGGATATTTCCTCGCAGCCCTCTCTTCAGCTATCCATTGTAGGTTCTTCTTCGGAGTTTTTCTGTTCACCATGAGGTTCTTGGTCTTCCTCCCCTTGTTCGGTCTCGTCGCCCTCCTTCCGCCCCTTCTAACTCTAACCCTTACAACTATGATTCCCTGCTTAGCCTTGTATCCCAAAGCCCTCGCCCTATCCAACCTCGTTGGGCGGTCGATTCTGACCACAGCCGGCTCTCTTCGCCATTTCTGCAATCTTTCCCACATCAGCTGACCGACGTAACCTTCCCAAGGCCTCTTCCAAGCTTGCCTGATGTAAGCATACATCGACGATGCCATCTCTTAAGCGTTTTAACTTAGGTTAATATTTTTAACGGTAGCTACTCCTCCCAGAACAACCTCTTCTGCTTAGCCTTAATAACAGCCTTCTCCTCTTTATTCAAGCTCCTCCACCTGATCCATTCCTTCGGAGCATCCTTGCTCGTTCCTCCGTGCTTCGTCAGTCTTTCCCTAACCCTTATAAGCACCGGAGCATTTATCGAAACTCCAGCAACCAAAGCCTGTCCCTTGGTCAAGCCGGGCAGTTCTTCTATCATATCCCTTCCGATGCTCTCTATGCTGTTCCTAATATTCTCCTGATCCGCTGGATTGACGATTCTCATAATTATCTGAGTCATGCACTGGCTTAAAATATCCGAATCGATCTTGGAAGGTCTCTGGCTTATCAGGCAAACTCCGACGCCAAACTTTCTTCCTTCAGCGAGTATCGTCTTCAGAACACCATAGCTCCTTGCATCGCGCGATGCGAATCTGTGAGCTTCCTCGATTATTACAAAGACCGGATACTCAAGTTTCTCGCCGTTTCTTCCCTTCTCAGCATTAATCCTTGCATTTAGAATCTTCTTGAGCAGAACGCAGGCTAAGATCTGCTGCTCTATCTCCTCCATATCCGTAAGCTGAAGTATGCTCGCCTGCCCGGGCTTTAAAAGCTCCTTAAGCTCTATATGCTCGTAATCGTCGAGGACGCTCATGCCTTGGATGTATCTCCTT
>JALWBF010000023.1 GCA_027016055.1 Archaeoglobaceae archaeon
CGTTCTTTACAAGTTGGCTTCCCGAATCCTCAATCAGGATTGGAGGATGTATTATCTAATCCAGAAGAACGCCGAAAAGCTTAGAGATGCGTTTGTTGAAAGCGTTGCAAGCTTAAATGAGAAGTTGAAGGACGAGAAGGAATTCCATAGAATTTTCAGATCTCTGAAAACGAAGTATAAGGATTACGAGGACAGCACGCTCATATTGGATGCATACAAGGCTACGATAAACGTTGAGGATCTCGATCTGCTTAGGGGATACATAAGGGCTGTTGATTCCCTAATTTTAAGGCTCATCGAGAGAAGGGTTAACGCGGGAAGAAAGATAGCTATTCACAAGAAGGTTAGAAACGAGCCGATAGAGCTAAGCGACCTTGAGGAATTCAAGATAAGAGATCTCTTAGTTCAGACTGATCTGAATCCTCTTTACATCCAGAACGCTTTTGAGGCTATAATAAATCTGACCAAAGAAGAGGAGTATAAGGTTCTCGGAATCTGCAAGAAACTTGCAGTTCTCGGCCCTATGGGTAGCTTCAGCGAGGAGGTTGCTTTGAGGCTCGTTGGTTCGAGGCTCCCCCTCGTTTACTGCTCCACAACGGATGAGATCATAAAGATGGTCGATGAGGAAAAGGTGGACTACGGATTGGTTCCGATAGAGAACTCGGTAAACGGAACTGTTTTGCCGGTTTTGGATGCTTTGTTAAGTCACGACGTTGAGGTCTTCGGCGAGACTAAGCTTGAGGTCATACATTGCTTGGTCGCTAAGAGGAGAATACCGCTGAGGGAAATCAGAACGATCTATTCTCACCCGCAGGCTATAGCTCAGTGCATGGGGTTCATAAACAACTACCTCCCGCATGCCGAAGTTAGATACACGTCGAGCACATCCGATGCCATAGAGCTTTTGGACGATTATTCTGCTGCAATAGTTTCCGAAAATGCTGCGAGACTTCACAAGCTGTTCATCCTTAGGAAGGGGATTCAGGACATCGGAAGGAACGTGACGAGGTTTTACCTTATAAGAAAGCGTGGAAGGGGTGAGCGGAAGGGCTCGATAACATCCCTCTTCTTCGGAGTCGAAGATAGGCCCGGTGCGCTTAAGGATGTGCTCGAGATCTTCTACAGAAAGGGAATCAATCTGCGAAAGCTCGAATCCCGTCCGGCTAGGACTGGCTTGGGGGATTACATATTCTTCGTTGAGGTTGAGAAGGATCTGAGCGAGGATGAGCTGGTCGAGCTTAGGGAGGTCACAACTTTCTACAAGATCGTCGGAGTTTTCGACGAGATTGAGAAGCTTGACGTATGGTCATGATAAATAGAGATGAAGAAAAAGCTTAAATTTGGGAAGTCGAGGTCTGAAAGATATGGTGGTGAAGCTCATAAGGTGCCCATACTGCGGTGAAGAAATAGAGCTCAGCGATTTATATGAAGGGATGGAAGTTCAGTGTAAACTTTGCGGTGCGGTTATGATATATCAAAACGGTAAATTCCTGCATCTCGATACTAACGAAGAATACGAACTTGAGGAGCTTGAGGAAGAGATAGAAGAAGAGGAGGAAGAATTCGAAGAATTTGAAGAGGAGGAAGAAGACTTTTACTTTGAAGAAGACGAATACTAACTAAATACATAGTCAAAATTATTTTTGTTAACTATTTTTAATAAAGTTGAGCACGTGATTTGACCTCCTTACATGATTGACCCACTCGACATTGGCTAAATTGCGATCACTTATAATTGAGGGAGAAAATTATTTGTATGGGCCACCGTTCATCTCTTCCAAACGGCGGTAACATAAAATCTTCCCTTTATTGGAGCGAAATATACCTCAAAGCTGGAAGTGTCAAACACATCGAGCAGATCCTCCAGACGGCATTTGTGAACAAAAACATCGATTCTATACTTGGGCCAGTGCTTGAGTAGGGTTCTTACGTCCAGTTCATCTTTATCGGGAACCAAACTGTAGAATACAATTGGGTAATCTACGCCTATTCTCGCATTCCATCTAATCGCCTTTAATCTCTGCACGATCTTACCAAGATCCCGTGCCGATAGAACAAGTCTTTCCTCTGCAGATGTTAGCAACTCTTCAATTATGCTTGGATCGTCGATGTTTTTTTCTTCAATAAACTCTTCTAAGTTTTCCCTTATCTCGGGAAGCGCCAGTTTTACAAAATTCGATGCAAACGTTCTGATGTAGTCCGGGTCATCGATGAACGTTCTTTTTTGGCTGGGGCTGTCTACAAGCTCAAACGTAAAAGAACCCCTGTTCGCGTGAACGACTACGGAAACACCGTGTATGTCGCAGACCTCCTTAACATACGCGAATGTTTTATAGGGTAACGATGTTCTATACGGAATATATATACTTATCATATTGTCGTATATCCATACATCAAATTCGTGTTGTATATTTATCGTCTTTTCAAATACGTTTTTAATATCTTTAAGCGCTGCTATTTCCGGCTTATAATCTTCCGGAATATAGCGATACTTTCTCACGCTTCAAATACAACATCGCTCTTAATATATTTATTTTTATTTCGTTGAGAGCAATCTTCTTAAGTTCAATATAAAATCTCCTGGATTTTCGGGGGCGATCAGATAATTTTTGTCGGCTTTAATCAATACTAGATCTCTTCTCCTCCTCGCGTAAATCCAGACTTCACCCACGTCCGGCACGTGAAACAGACCGAACCATCCGCATAGACCGCCGGAACCAAAGATCCTGATCGATTTCCAATTCAATTTCTCGAAAAATGAAACCTCCCTGATTTTGCCGTAAGGTATGACGACCTGTCCAAGAACCCTCTTTATTACGACGGCGTTCTTTTCAAGTATAACCTCTTTCGGTGCATAGGCGTATGTAACCGCAGATACTATGAGAATCGGAATACCCGTTATGATTCCCACCAAAGGCATATCAAGAGCGTAAAACGAGAAAAACAGTATGAATGGTATTAGAAACATTGCTAAAGTAAAGATCCTTACACTTCTCTCAGCCGGCAATTTGTATCTCATTTCTCCTCACCCTTTATTTCCCTATAAAGCCTATCAACTCCCGGATGAATTATCACGTAGTATTTACCGCTTGCATTTATCACTACGAATTCTTCGCTGTTTTCGTATCTGAAAACTACCGCTTTGATCCCATTTTCAAGCTTAAAGTATCCCATCCCGATTTCATGCATACCGATACCGAATACCCTTATCTTCGGTCTCCATTCCTCGGATTTTGTTAGGAATACTTTCGAATCGTTCAAGTCTATGATTTCATCAACGGGCCAGGCTTTTATGTGAAGTTTATGGTCGCGCAATTCGTATCCATACCATTGCCAGCCAAGCAATGTGTTGACAAGGATCGGAAGGATATAAAGCATGGGCAACGCAATTAGAATTACCAAAATAATAATTCGAACTTTTTTAGATTTTATTTTGAATAAAAAGTATCCAAAGATTAAATAGATAATGGTCATTATCCCGAGCAGTATAGGGTCGGTAAGCGTATGTATTACAAGATCTAAGGGGGTTATTTTATACTCCAACATTCTTTCACTCCCTTAGTGCTTTAAACGGTTACAGATATAAGCGTTCGATGTAAATCTGAGGAGATGAAGGTAGCGATACTCGACGGATACGTCGATGAGCCATCGTGCTTGGGAGTTCCACCATACGTTGCCCCCTATCCACGCTACATCTACGGAATGCTAAGGGATTTGGGAGTTCAAGCTAAATACGTGACGATCGACGAATTCAGGAAAAACCCGAGCATTCGGCGAGAGCTTGAAGAATTCACTTTGGTGATAGTCATAGCCGGCATCGCGGTTCCGGGAAAATATTTGGGCGGAAACCCCCTCTCGCTTAAAGAGCTTAGGATGATCCTGAAAAATCCGAATAAAGTTTTGGTTGGACCCATTACGCTCGAATTGGGAGAAAGAGAAAAGAAACTGCTGAATTACGAGGTAATCGAATTTCCGTTTGAAAGGAAACTTTTCGAATTCCTTTGCAGATTTTTAAAGAGGGAAGACAGGTTGAAGCGTCTCGAAGTAGGAGGAAGGAACTTCGTAAACAGGTTCGCAATCTTAGGAGCCGAAGTCGTAAAACAGCATCCGGAATTTCCTCATATAATCTGCGAGATCGAAACATACAGGGGTTGCTACTGGAGGAAATGCTCATTCTGCATAGAAAGAATCCACGGGATTCCGTCGATGAGGGATCCAAATGCAGTGCTTGATGAGATTCAGGCTCTGTATAATCAGGGCGTCAGATACTTCAGATTGGGGAATCAGACGGATTTCTTCACATACATGGCTAACTTTAATTATGAGTTTCCGAAACCGAATCCGGAGTTCATGAAGAACTTCCATAGGGAAATCTGGAGGAGATGTCCCAAGATTAGGACTTTACATCTCGATAACGTCAATCCGAAGACGATTGCGGAGCATCCGGAGGAATCTGCCGAGATAATAAAAACTATCGTTCTCTATCAAACTCCGGGGAACATCGGAGCCATGGGATTGGAGAGTGCGGATGAGAGGGTTGTGGAGAAAAATACCCTTTGCGCAACGCCGGATGAAGTCATGTTCGCGATAGAGCTGATTAACCGTTACGGAAGATTTGCCGGATACAACGGACTTCCATACTTTCTGCCGGGGATAAACTTCGTTATCGGGCTTATTGGGGAAACAAAGGAAACGTTTGAGAAGAACTACGAATTCCTAATGAAATTATTAGAAAAGGGTTTGCTCGTAAGAAGGATAAACATAAGGCAGGTTAAGGTGTTTAAGGGAACGCCTATGGAAAGAATAGGCTATAAAAACGTTGAGAGGCATAAGAAATACTTTAAAATATTCAAGGAAAAGGTTAGGCGTGATATCGACAACGAAATGCTGAGGAGGATAGTTCCGATAGGTAGAAAGCTTACAGATTTGAGGTGCGAAGTTAGGAAGGGAAAGATTACGTTCGCGAGGCAAATTGCAACCTATCCCCTTCTCGTCGGTATAATAGGAGAATTCGAAAGGAACACGTTTTTGGATGCGAGGGTTGTGGATTACGGCAGAAGATCGATAACCGCAGTTCCGATATTAAATCCGAACACCGCAAAACTATACCAGCTTGAAGCGATCCCCGGAATAGGCAAGGCTACCGCTGGTAAGATAGTTGCGAATCGCCCATACAGGAGCTTGGATGATCTAAGGAATGTCTTGGGAGACGCCTTTGATAGTGTGAAGGATTTCTTTGCCATTTAAGATTCTAAGATTTCTTCCGTTTCCTCCTCAACTACTTCAAGTTTCGGTAACTCCACGCTCGGCTTTATCCATACTCCGCTCTTCCCGATTATCGATCCCTCCACAACGCACCTCTCTTCTATAAAGACCTTTTCGGCTTTTATATGCCCCAAAACTACGCTACCGTTCACCAAGTAAACCTCTCTCCCCTCTATAGCACCGTGAACTCTGCTCGAATCTATGATCAAAATATCCCCCCTAAGGCTTCCGTATAGCTCCCCCCGCTCAACCTTAGCGTTCCTTGCCTTTATGTTCCCCAAAACTCTGCTTTCCGTTATTTCGATGTCCTTATCAGTCCTTATAACGTCGATGTTCATAACCGAATTTTCGGGAACTTCGAGTGGAGATAAGAAATCTTCAGCTTCGAATATCTTCTCAGCCTCCTCAAGCTTGCCCAATCTGAGCAGTTCGAGCAGGTAAAGAAATATGAACATTATTATAGGCATCGGATCCTGAATAGTTATCAATCCCTTTGCTTCGAACCCGTTCTTTATTCTAACGTTCCTACCTATCTCCAGATCGCCGTAAACCGTGAGCCTTCCATCTATCGAAGCGAACTCACCGATGTAAGCGTCGCCCTTGCTTATGACATTCCCCTTGACGTTGCACCAAGCCCCAAGCCTTACCTCTTCTCTTCCGAAAACATCCCCTTCTATCGTAGTTCTCTCCCCTACGATGACCTTCCTTGCCATTATCCCGTAACCGAGCTCGCTGTTAGCTCCTATCAAAGCATCTCCTTCGACTACAAGATTCTTCTCCTCAAATCTTGTGTTCGGAGGTATCACCAATTTCTCAAGCATGGTTATGCCCCAAACTTCTTAGCTTTATCAATTAAATCCATTACGATATTCATCAGATCCAAACCTCTGATCCTGCAAAGCCCACCCTTATACGCTTCGAATTCCGAGAAGCTTTTGACATCATCCACCCTAACATCCTTGTAAACTATCGTTATCGGAACAGGATCGCCCGTATGTTCTTTTGCTGTAACCGGCGTTGAATGATCCGCTGTTAGGATTAAGCAAACCTTCGAGAAGTCCAGGTTGAGCAAGGGCTCGAAATGCCTGTCGAGCTTCTCTATAAACTCCTTCTTTCCTTCGAAATCCCCATCGTGCCCAAGTTCATCAGTGGCTTTGAAGTGCAGAAGAACGAAGTCGTGGGTTTCCAAAGCCTTCAAAGCGGCTTCAACCTTCCCCTTTATATTCGTATATCTGTTGCCTGTAGCCCCCTCAACCTCTATAACATCTCCCTTCAGGATCCTTCCAATTCCCTTTATCAGCGTAGTGCCGGTTACAACCGCAAGCTTCATTCCGTATCTCTGCTCGAAAGATGGAATATGCGGAACGACTCCAACTCCTCTCAGCAGTAAAACGTTGGCCTTCGGTAACCCCTTCTTAGCTCTTTCCTCGTTAAGCGGGTGCTTGTCCAGTATCTCGTGAGCCTTCTCCATGAAGTAATTCACTATTTCGGCAGTTCTCTTAGCGTTCTCATCATCGCTTAAAGGTCTGCACCTCCAAACCTTTTCCCCAACCTTATGCGGATCCGTATCCGTTATCTTATCCGATAAACCTTCCCCTCTCAAAACCAAAGCTCCTCTGTGCCCGCTACCCCTTCTGAAGATGAATTCAACCCCAAATTTGCTCAGATCGATATTTTCGTTTACAGCCTTAACCAATTCGTCTGTATCGCTTATCCTTCCGGCCCTCCTGTCAACCACGACCTTATCGAAAACGCTTCCCTCACCTTCGACTGTTCCAAAGTTTACTCTGAAGGCTATATCCCCCGGTTTAACCTCAATTCCGGCTCCAGCCGCTTCTATAGGTCCTCTTCCGGTGTAATACTTGTAGGGGTCGTAACCCAAAAGGGATAGATGACCGGTATCGCTCCCCGGTCTTATTCCGGGAGCTATCGGATCCATAATTCCGTTTATACCCATCTCGGCTAATTTATCCATATTCGGCTTCTTCGCAGAGCTGAGCGGCGTTTTTGGCCCCCTGTCGGAGATGCCATCTACAACAATTAGAAGAACCTTCTTCATACTTACATCTCACATTTATGGATTTAAAACTGTTGCCAAGGTTGTTAGTTCAGGAAATCTCGCCTTGAAAAGCGGGGATGAATTGTGGAAGGAGCTACCAAAATACAAATTAAAACCTGAAGATTGCACACGTGAAAAATCGAAAAGGGGTATGTATCCAATATTTGTTTAAATTTTTATTTATAATTTAAGCTTTTCCTTAATTCAGATAATGTAAAGACCTTGTGATTGGGAATATCTATTTCTCTATACCTCTCCGCAATTTTGGGGGTTGGGCATATCGTCCAAACTTCATCGTATCCCTGCCTGAGCCTTCTAACGATCTGCCGTCTATACGTATTCAAATCTTCTTTCAAACCGGTTTCGCACTCGATTGCTATTCTCCTATTATCGATGTGCGCTATCAAATCCGGCTCGTTAGAGATATCGTAACTTATGTTATTCATCGAAAGCACTTTACAAGTTGAACTGACGAGTATTCTGTGAAACGGCGATTCCCCTTTATCCTTCAACCAATAATACACGATTCTGATGCCGTTTTCGTTGATAAACTCCGATTTTGATACGATTCCCCGCGCAACCAGCCTCTTAAATATCCTGCTGATATCGAATTTAAGCCTTGAGTAGTCCTTTCCTAAAACCGGCGATAGATCCTTAGCCATCCTCGTAACGTAGCCTATCTCGAATTTCGCTAAGTAATCTAATATTGCCTTCTCAACCTTAGCATCGAACTCGGGATCCGGAATGTAGGTCTTATCTAAAACAACCTTACCAGAGCTTTCGCTCGGTTTTTCGAGATATTCTGGTTCTTTTTCGTATTTCGGAGACAAGAACTCGTAGAGTTCAACTGTCTTACTTCTCTGCTTAATATCGATGCAAACATACGGTGGCAACTCTGTGACGACATCTACAAGATAGGGATTTATAGCCCTTATAGCATCCAAATCCTCCTTTTTCGTTGTAAAGAATACGAATTGAGTATCGAACTGATTCAGAACATCTTTATCTATATCCGTCAGATTTTGAGATGCAACGACTAAAATTCCGCCGAAACTTCTGATTTCCCTCGCCATTTCATTCAATACTGAACGATAAATCGTTTTTCTTCCCAAAATCCTATGGGCTTCATCGATAAAGATTACGCATTCCCTCCTTTCCCTCTGCAACCTCTTCCAGATCATATTTAGGATTAGCTCGGCGAAGAAAGTTTTCTGCTCTTCATTTAAATTTGAAAAGTCCAATACGACGTTCGTTTTGAAATCCCATATCCAGCCATCGGAAGAATCGATATCCGGCTTAAGAGACCACCTAACGTTGTTTAAGATCCAATCGATCGTAGACCTTCTTATCGCATCTTCGGTAGCATCGGCAAGAGATTCAAGATTGTCGATTAGATCGCTCCAGCTTCTCGAATTTCTCAACGCTTCTCTCAATATCGCCGGAACGCTTGATGCCATTATTCCGACCTTTTCAACTGGAAAAGTTATAAGAAAAGCCCTTATGAACGTATCTTCATCCTCGAATGCGTTTATTGGAACCTTTGAGACATCCACAACTGTAAAGTTGCTTAGATTCAACGTGATATCCCCGGGTTTAAAGGATAGAGCCAAAATAGGTTTATCCTTGAATGCTCTCGTTAGCAGGCTGTTAGATGCATACGTCTTTCCGGAACCGCTCGATCCGCAAATATATACATTCTTATTCGCTTTATTGCGAAATACACTTCTAACACTCTTCGTTTGCGGCATGAGAAGTATTCTATGCCTTAGCAAACCATACCATTCTACAACGGGATAGCTGTTTACGAATCTGTATCTTCCGACGATCTTAACGATCGCATCCGGTCTGTATCCGATGTATAAGCCGAGAGCGAAGTTTAAGACAATTGGAATTGAAAAATAAGCGGTAATCTGGGTTGGTGTCAGATGATATCCGAACAGACCTGCTAAGAAAATTATAAAAGCGCAAAATCCTTTCGACCACAATTCCCAAGCCCGATTCCAAAATGCCGTGATCGCTATGTAAATTAGAGCTGGAATCCCGTAGTAAAGCTTTCTGTAGATAAATCCGGTTAGAAGCAATACCATTACGAAGAGAAATGCGGAATTGTAAATTATGAGTATGAAGTTATCCCAAGTTGGAGCCGGTGGGTTGGCGATGATATTCGTTAGATTAATTCCCATACAATTGCAACTATCCTCATAAATTTAAATATTTATATTATGCAAGTTCGGATCGAATCATATTTAAGATCATTTGAACATATACAGCCATGTGGAGGTTCGAACCGATAGAAGGTTCGAATTGGAAGCTCTAAGGAGTTGCAAGAAGACTAAGTTGATATTGTCAATCCTTTACATAGCTTCTGCCATCTTTGGAGTAATTTACGTAAGAACACTGATTTCAAAATACGGATTGAGTTATTACACTATTTGCTGGATTTTATACATCACATACTTTCTCGTTATCCATCCGATCGTTTTGCTCTACTTCAAGACAAAACCCAAAACATACAAGGTAACGACTGTCGGAATCATCATCGACGGGCAGAAGATCAAGTGGAGGAACTTCAAAAGGATATCAATCGAAGATGACCGCATAGTTCTCGAAAAAACGTTCGGAGATCCGCTTGTAATTCCGATAGAGCTGAAGGATGATATATTAAAGTTCGCTCCGAAGGATTTGGTCAGAACGGGACTCTCTCATCACTGATCAGCAAGGAGGTCCTTCATCATCCCATCTAATCTATCCTGAGTATCCTTATAGTATTTGTCCCGACTTCCGCCGGCTTGCTTTCAGTGATCATCACGGTGTCCCCGGATTCTATCAACCCCAAATCCCTCAGAAATCTGATAATATCCTCTTCGTCGAAACCACCTTCGATCAAAAACGGCTGAACGCCGTATGAAAACATAAGACCGCTACAAGTCTTTTCGTTGTCGCTGAAAGCCAGTATCCACTGCTTCGGCTTGAACCTCGAAATCAGCCTCGGAGTTCTGCCGGTCTTTGTCGGGGTTACGATGAACTTCACGTCAACTATCTTAAGGGCTTCTATTATCCCGACCGAGATCGCATCGTTTATAGTTCCTCCCCTTCTTATCTCTTCTATATCTAGAGTAGGTTTCAGATATGATTCGGTCGTTTTCGCTATCTTTGCCATCATCCTGACGGATTCAACCGGATATTTGCCGACTGCCGTCTCTTCGGAAAGCATCACAGCATCGCTTCCATCCAAAATCGCGTTCGCAACATCCGTAACTTCAGCCCTCGTAGGCATCTTGTCAGTAGTCATCGATTCCAGCATCTGCGTTGCTGTTATTGCCGGCTTCCCCTCGTAATTTGCCTTCCTTATCAGCTTCTTCTGAATTATTGGAAGTCTCTCGATGGGAATCTCTACGCCTAAATCGCCTCTTGCTATCATTATGCCGTCGGAGGAGCTTAGGATTTCGTCGAAGTTCTTTACCGCATCGACCCTCTCTATCTTCGCTATTACGAACATCTCCGAACGCCTCTGAATAAACCTCTTAACCCTTATTATGTCGTAAGCGGAGCCTACGAATGAAACGCCAACTGCATCGAAACCGAGATCGATCATGAACTTGAGGATCTCGAAATCCCTTTCTGTTAAAGCTTCCAAGGGAAGCTCCGCTTTCGGAACGTTTATACCTTTTCTGCTGAATATCTTCCCCCTAACCAAAACCCTGCAGATAACTTCCCCGTTTTTGACGTCTTCGACCCTCATCTTTATGTATCCGTCGTTTAGGTAGATTACATCCCCCTTGCTCACTATCTTTGGAAAATCCTTGAACTCAACCGGAATTTCGGAGTCGTTTCCTTCAACATCCCTTGTCGTAAGCACGACCCTTTGCCCTTTATTCAGAACTATCGGCTCCCTCTCGAGCTTTCCTATCCTTATCTTCACCCCGGGCAGATCGCCCAAAATTGCAACCCTTCTCTCAAGCCTTTCGGAAACCGATCTTATCCTCTCAAATACCCTCTCGTGCTCTTCAAAAGTTCCGTGGGCGAAGTTTATTCTCGCAATGCTCACTCCAGACTTTATCAATTTCCTCAAAACTTCCTTAGAATTCGATGAGGGACCTATGGTTGCGATTATCTTCGTCTTGTGATTTGGAAGCATTATCTAAAAATAGAGTTTTAAAAATTAAAAAATTAAAGGTTATCTGAAGTATCTCAAATCTTCATCGCTCTTCCACTGCTGCATGGCTGCTTCCTGCATCTCCTTAATCTGGGCTATCAGCCTTTCCATCTCCTTCGCCCTTTCATCCAGCGCCTCAACGCTGACTTTCAGATTCAGCATCTTCATAAGCACCTCAAGCACAGCTTTGGCGCTCTTCGGATCTACCATGTATCCCGATGTAACTCCCATAAGGCATGCCGCTTCTATGCCCTCGAGCTGTGAAACTCCCAAAAGAAGACCGGAAGCTCCTATTATTCCACCACTCGGCTCTCCCCTTTCTATCCTTACGCCGTAGCTCTTTAGCTCCTCCACGAGCTTAAGACTGTTCGCAGCACCAATTACGTAGGGCTCTTCGACCAGTTTACCCACTCCGTATCCTCCAAGAGTGTATATTCTCACCGCCCCGAACTTCTTTGCTACTTCTATGTATGCGTTAACAAGCTCGAAGTGTCCTTCGCCGTTCATGCTCTGAAAGTCTCCTACGAGTATCAGCAAATCGGGTGAATCCCCTTTGGATTTGTAGGCGTAAACCTCGTTCTTCGGCAGTCTTATCGTTCCGTCCTCGTTTACCATAACCTGAGGCGGGAAATGGTGCGAGTATATCTCCACGACCTTTTCCGCCTTCAGCTCCTTAACGAGATGATCCGCCACGAGCTTTCCCACATGCCCTATACCGGGCAGACCTTCTATGAATACCGGTTTTTCCAAGCCGACTTCTTCCGGCTGTTTCAAAAATCTGACGTCAACCCTCTTTAACATGATGCCACCTCCCTATATTGAAAAAGCCTACCTCCTTTCTAAGCATCCTCCTATACTTACCGTATGGATCCTCCGGAGAGAATTTCGGCGGGATCGGCATGTAAGTTTTGTTTCCGCATTTTGGGCAAACATCTTTGAGCGTGTATGTTCCGCACTTGGGACACTTCCTCATCCTAACCTTCATGCCGCTTCCCTCACGAAGTTACCGTATCCTCCGAGCTTCTTGATGGTTCTGAGAACCCTATTCACAGCATCCTTAAGAACCTTCTCGGCAACCTTATAATCTTCCGCTTCGATAACTATCCTATACTTCGGAGCACCGACGTATTCGATATCTATCTTTACACCGTTCTTCCCAGCCTTGTAAGCTTCCAGTAGGGCTTTTCTTATTCTTTCGATTCCGTCCGGAGCAAAGCTTCTCAATTCAAAGTATCCCCTAACCTTAACTCTCGGAGGCTTAACGTTTTCCCTCGCAATCTCAGCTATAGCCTTTGCGAGTTCTTCACCAACTATGGGAACGAGAACCTCGTAACCCTCGAATGCTGCCTCCTCGAAGGCTTCGTAAATCGTATCATACTCCTTTATCAGCTTTTTACCGATCTTAACAAGCTCCTCATGACTTAAGCCGGCTTTTTCTCCGGCAATCTCAAGCCATTTAAACGCCCTGAGTTCGCTTTTCCACTGCTGCAACTTCTCCTTCTTCTGCCTCTCAGTGACATCCTTAATCGACAGATCTATGTGTCCCCTCTTCGGATTCACGCTCAAAACCTTGCAAACAACCTTCTGCCCCTTCTTGACGTGATCTCGAATATCCTTAACCCAACCCGGAGCAACTTCGCTGATGTGAACCATTCCCTCTTTATCCTCATACTCATCCAAAGAAACGAAGGCACCGAAATCGAGAACCCTCGTAACGGTTCCGATGACTATCTCACCGGGTGAGGGATAACCGTCCCTCTTTATTATCAACTTCTGTTGCTCCTCGCTCATCCCAACTTCATCTCCTCAATGGAATTTAAACCTTGTCATGGCTGATGTCGAGGTGCTATCGGATGGGATGCATGAAAAAGCTTAGATTATGAGGACTCTGAAAGGTTTTAAAATCGATCGTAAGATTTTGGCATGATGGACGAAGATATACGTAAGATCATAGAGGAAGCCATACCGCTTGTTGTTCCGAGCGAGGAGGAGGTAAGGAAGGCTAAGGATGCTGAGATGGAGCTCAGAAGGAGGCTCGATGATGTTTTAAGGAACTATCCTCATCTCGAATACAGGTTTTTGGGGAGCTATGCGAGGAACACTTGGCTAAAGGGGAGTTTGGAGATAGACGTTTTTATACTTTTTCCCGAGGACACTCCTAAGGATGAGCTCGAAAGGCTCGGTTTGGAAATCGGAAAATCCGTTGTGGATGAATACGAGTTGAGATATGCTGCTCATCCATACGTTCACGGAATAGTTAAGGGCGTTGAAGTTGATGTAGTTCCGTGCTATAAGCTGAAATCCGCTGAGAGGATAAAATCGGCAGTGGACAGAACTCCTTTCCATCACGACTGGCTTAAGGATAGGATAAGGGGAAAGGAGAACGATGTAAGGTTGCTGAAGAAGTTTTTGAAAGTAGCCGGGATATACGGTGCGGAGTATAAGGTTAGAGGATTCTCCGGCTACCTCTGCGAGCTTTTGATAGTCTTCTACGGCTCCTTCTTGGAAGTTATAAAGAATGCAACTAAGTGGACGAGAAATACCGTTATAGATGTTCCGGCCGGTAAGGTTTATAGAAGGAAGGGAGGATTCTTCGTCGTCGATCCCGTCGATCCGAAAAGAAACGTTGCGGCAAATCTGAGCTTGGACAACCTCGCGAAGTTCGTCCAGCTTTGCAGAGAGTTCTTGAAGAATCCATCCAAAGATTATTTCGTTGAGAGGAAGCCCGATATTCCGAGCGATGAGATAATTGCGGAAGCTATAGAGGCGAGAGGAACTGGACTTTACGCTGTGGTGTTTGAGAAGCCGGATATAGTTGAAGATAACCTCTATCCCCAGCTTGAGAAGGCTTGCAGAAGGATCGACGATTTTCTTAGAAGGGAGAACTTCCTACCGCTTAGAGCGGGATTCTTCGCAGATGAAAATATATGCGTGCTTATTTTCGAAACCCAAGTTAGGGAGCTATCAAAGATAAGAAGGCACGAGGGACCTCCTTTCGAGGAGGAAGGGCATGTTGAGAGATTTCTGAGGAAGGAAAGAAAGTTTAAACCGTTCATAGAGGGAGGGAAGTTTTGGGTTTACGTGGAAAGAAAGAATTGGAAGGTCGAAGATGCTATTTCCGATTTGATAAGGAGGGAATGGAAATCTATGGGTAAGAATGTTGGAGAGAAGTTGAAGGAAGGTTTTGATGTTCTAACCGGCAGGGATGTTTTGAAAATCGAAGGTAGCGAGTTCAGAAAGTTTTTGGTCGATTTTCTCTGTCTTAAATGATGTTCGAACCTTAAAAGAAGAGTGCGCGGGCCGGGATTTGAACCCGGGCCAACGCCTCGGAAGGGCGTTGTCCTACCGGGCTAGACTA
>JALWBF010000024.1:0-6739 GCA_027016055.1 Archaeoglobaceae archaeon
GCTCCGGGCAACGCTGGAAGCGAGTTCTTTCCGAAATGCGAGCACGTTGCTGAAGTTCCGTCGATAAGGGCTATAGATGAAATAGTCAAGTTTGCGAAGAAGAGCGATGTGGATTTGGTTTACATCGGCCCGGAAGAACCTCTAAGCTTGGGACTCGTGGATAGGCTTGAGGAGGAAGGAATTCCAGCAGTGGGGCCGAAACAGGAAGCAACGATCCTTGAGGCAAGCAAATGCTGGTGCAAGGATTTTCTGAGGAAAATAGGGGTTCCTATTCCGGAATACAGGAACTTCGAAGATCCTGAAGAAGCCAAGGAGTTCGTCAGAGAATGGTATGAAAGCGGAAGGGGGAACGTTGTTGTTAAGGCTGACGGATTGGCAGCCGGAAAGGGTGTCTTCGTATGTGACAGCTTGGATGAAGCTATCTTCGCCATAGACGAGATAATGGTTAGAAAGAGGTTCGGGAAAGCGGGAGATAGAATCGTAATTGAAGAGAGGTTATACGGGATTGAAGTGGCTTTCACTGCCATAAGCGACGGGAAAACGGTAAAGCCCTTTGGGCATGCTAAGGATTACAAGAGGGCTTTCGATCCGGATGATATCGAAGGGATGAGGGAGTTCTATATAGGATTCATGAGGAGGTTCATAACGAAAGCGGAAGCCGAGAGACTGTTTAAGGAAGGAAAGCTAATCAATCCGAACACCGGTGGAATGGGTGCGGTAAGCCCGCATCCGAAGGTTAGCAAGGAGATAGAGGCTAAGATAATGGAGATGGTCGTTGAGCCGGTGATAAGGAAGTTCAGGGAGATCGAGGGCAAGACTTTCAAGGGTGTGCTCTATCCGGTTATAATGCTCGTCGAGGAAGAAGGAGAAGTAATTCCGAAGGTGCTGGAAATAAACGTTAGGGACTGCGATCCCGGAGCTGAAGCTAAGCTTCCCCGCCTCGAAACTGATATGGCTGAAATAGCGTGGGCTGTTATAAACGGAGAGCTCGACGGTGTAGATATCAGATTCAGCCCCGATTACTGCGTTGCGATCTGTGCTGTGAGCGGAGCTTTGAAAGGAAGGGAAGGATTGAAGCCGGGGTATCCTTCAGATCACTACACGAGCCAGCCGATAGAGGGAATTGAGGAGGCTATGAAGGAAGCTGTTATATATGCAAACGGAATTGCCAAGCCTAACGGTTACGTAACAACCGGCGGGAGGGTGCTTACGGTAGTTGGTAGAGGAAAGACGCTTGAAGAGGCAAGGGAAAGAGCTTATTCTGCTGTATCCAAGATAAGCTTCCCCGGAATGAGATACAGAAAGACAATTGGAATGCCGGACGTTCCCGATTAACTTATCATCAAACCTATCAGGAAACCCAGAATCGCTCCGGCATTCAAAAATGGCAATCCGGCGTGAGGTCTCTTAAACCTCTCAGCAACTACAACCAAGGCTATCATGCCAAAGACTCCGCCCAACAATGCCGTTAAGGCCGGGATGTTTAAAAATCCGATGATCGGTGCTCTGACAAAAGTTTGGGCTGAAACAACCAGTATGTTCGGAATTACGACGTCTCCGACTCCCAAAAGCATCGGCTTTTCCTTTTTTGATGGAACTATGAACAGCATGGGCAAACCCATCTTTATCACTGAATCGGCAAGATCTATCATGTGCCCGGTTCTATAAACCGAGAGGGCATCGTATACTGCAAGTATCACCAAAAGGATTATCACCGGGAAAGGCTCGAGGCTGATTCCGAACATCGAGGTAATTCCAGCTGCTAATAGCAAAGCCGAAGCGTTTATGACGATCCAATTCGGCTTTTTGATCAGTAAAGCTATCACGATCACAGCGATTACTAAAGATAGAACTCCCAAGAAAGGAATAAGAACGTAATAAACCGATACGAAGACGAGGAGATACATGAAAAATCTGAGGAATTTTTCGCTTTTCTTAGCCATTATAAGAACGAAAGCGGTGAAAGCCAGAATCAAGCCGAAATATAGGAAGGAATTGGAAACGCTCGAAGGATTTTCGAAGACACGCATTCCGCTCTCTTCATACTTCGGAATACAGGAAACTGCCAGAAGTGCGGTAATAATGTAAAGCAAAACGAAGATCCATCTCATGGTCTGTATCTGACGTATATCTTTTCACCCTTCATCAAAGCCAATCTCAGGGATTTTCCTGCTTCCTTATCCTTTCTAACCTTGATTATTCCCTTTTTGCTGACGGCTGCCGTAAACAGATATTCATTTCCGGCGAAAACATCTACCGTCTTTCCTTCCAAGCCTTCCGCATGGATTATGTAGTGCTTGCCTGACTCCTCAACCCGAACTTCCTTCAGCTCTCCCGCAAGCCTGAGCGGTTGGATTTCCAACCTTACCTTAAGCTCGTTCTCTATCCTCTTTATCCTTCTGCCTCTCTTGCCCAATAAATGCGGAATCTCCTCCTCTGGAACTCTCACTATAGCCTTCTTATTGCTGAGAACCACAACTTCGTATTCTGTAACGTATCTGCTGATTACCTCCTCTATCATCTTCTTTACAGCGTCCAACTCCTCTTGCTCGATAGGCATCACTACTACCTGCTCTCCGTAGGTGTAGATCTCGTATTCAACCCTCTTCGTATCGAAGTCGATAACCTCTATAACCGGTCTCGCGAGATCCTCTTCAACCATTCCGTATGGAACCTTCACGGTGAAATTCAGCTCGTAAACCTTCCTTATCTTTCCGGCATCGATGAATATAATCGTATCAACGACCTGCGGAATAACTCCCAACTCAACCCTTCCGATCATCCTCTGAATAGCATCTATCGGCCTTGTTGCATGCGTAACCCCGATCATTCCGACTCCGGCTAAACGCATATCTGCGAAAACTTGGAAATCCGAGGTCTTCCTAAGCTCATCGTAAATGGTATAATCCGGTCTTACGAGCAAAAGAACGTCAGCAGTTAGGCTCATATCACCTTCCAGAGGAGCATACTGTGTTATCTCATCCCTGACCATCAGATCTCTTGGACTTTCCATTGTCTTCACTATGTATCCGTTCTCCATCAGATAGTTCGCAACGCTTGCAGCAAACGTTGATTTTCCCGCCCCCGGCGGACCGGCGATTAAAATACCCCTCTGCTTCTCTATAAACCTCCTCTTCAACTCTTCACTTATTCCGTATTCATCCAATGAAACCTTCGCTATAGGTCTAACCGCTGTTATTTCCATTCTGTCAGCAAATGGTCTTTCGGCTATAGCTATTCTGAGATCCCTTAGCTGAACGACTATTACGCCCTTCCTCTCTATCTCGATACTGCTGTCCTCATCCTGTCTCGCAGCTTCCAATATCTCATGGGCTATCTGCTGTAGCTCCTCAAGGGTCATCGGCTCGTCCCTTATCTTCACGAGCTTGAGCTGTCCTATTCTGCCTCGCTTCGCAAAAGGCGGAACACCCTCCCTTAGATGAACGCTTGCGGTATCTGGAGTGAAGAACTTTACTATCTTGGTATCTTCTGGCCTTATCCTTTTCTGCGTTAGGAACATAGCTTTTATACCCTTGGCAACCGCAACGTGATACTGAACCCTGTCGCTCGTAATTAAAACAGCATCCTCCTCCTCGGCAATCTTTCTGATCATGTTGTCTATCTCCCCGCTTCTCGCAAGTTTTATTTGCTCAAGCGTCGGTCTTTCGCCCAAAAAAAGGACATCGAAACCCTTCTTCTCGGCAATTTCCCTTATCCTGCGAACCTCCTCAAGTCCCTGCAATCCCGTCATCCTTCCAGCGTTTGCTTGTGCTTCCAATTCGGCCAAGGCTGGTTCGGGAATTATGATCGTTCCGGCTAGCTCACCGCTTTCAAGCATCTGCGAGACCCTTCCGTCGATCAGAACGCTCGTATCCACAACGTATTTCATCTTAGTATCACCAACCTACACAACTATTTAAACGTTCTTATGAGCCTGACCCATCTTCTCGTCATTATCACAGTTCTTCTTGTTCTGCTAACGACCTTCTCGGGAAATACTCCGAGCAGGAAATTCTTAAGGAACGGCTGGTTCGTTGCACCTATCAAAACGACATCGTGCTTCTCGGATTCTTCGGCAATTCTACCAACGACGTTTCGATCTATAAGGAACTTCGTGCTAACGTTAAGTCCCTCAAGAGGCTTTAATGTTTCCTTAAAAGCCTTCTCAGCCCTTTTTCTATCTTCCTCACTCCTCCCGACGTATAGCAGAGTTATGCTCGCGTTTGTCTGCTTCGCCAGATCTCTCGCAAGCTCCGCAGCCAAAACGGCATGAGGACCTCCTGCTGTGGAGATGAGGATTTTTCTAATTTCTCTCCATGTCTGTTCGAATCTAACGACAGCAACATCGCACTTAGCTCTAAGAAGAACCGGATCAATCGTGCTTCCCAAGACGAAATCCTTTCTGAACGTTCTTCCCCTCCATCCCATTATGATCAGATTCGGCTTTATTTCCTCCACGGTGTTTAGGATAGCCTCGGAAGTGCTGTGTCCTATTTTAATAACTCCGCCGACCGGAACATCCATGCCTTTTATAAGCTTGCTCAGAAACTCCTTAGCGCTTTCAACATATTTTACCGCCCCTGAAGGCGGTGTCTGATCGGGAATCGTTACGACGTTAAGCAGAATTATTTCTCCATTCCTCTGCTTTGCGATCAAACTTGCGAGTTTTATTAGCTTATCGGCAAATTCCGGATTCGCTATCGGAACGAGAATTCTAAATTCGACTTTCTTAATCGGCATTTCTTCGTAAACTGTTTTCGCAACCTCTTCAAGCTTCTCGACCTTCTTCTTCTCAGAGTATGCGAAGTAAATGATGCATCCGATTAGTATCCACAGAAATGCGGCACCGAAAACTATCGAACCGTGCTTTATCTCAAGAACGAGGAAGTATCCGATTAGTATCTGCATGAATATCGTTATTGCCGGTATATAAGGAATGAGCGGAGCCTTGAAAGCTCTCCTTAAGTCGGGTCTCCTGTATCTCAAAACGATCACGACGAAGTTTACGAGCATGAAGATTGTGAGAAACATTATATCAGCCGCTGTGGCAACGACTTCTATCGGTGCAATCGAAAGGCAGACGACGATGATATAGCTAAAGAAGATAGCGTAATACGGAGTTCTGTTCTTTTTATGAATCTTCGAGAATATTCTTGGAAGGAAAGCGTCTCTTCCCATCGCAAAAGCCATACGGGATGAGGAGTATATCGTGGCGTTCATGGCGCTGATGGTTGAAACCAAACCGCCTATGAGGATTAAAACAGAACCGAACGGCATTATCTGATTAGCTATTCTGATCAGCCCGAATTCCGCAAGCTTACCGAGATACTTCCAGCTCGGAACGTTCGTCTGAATAGCTCCAAGCGAAGCGAAGGCTACGAGTATGTAAATCGTTACAACAATCCACAGCGATAGGATTATCGCTTTCGGTATGTTCCTTTCCGGATTCTTGACCTCTTCACCGCTCTGAACGATTATTTCATATCCTTCGAATGCTATATACGTCAAACCCATTGCAGCCAAAACGCCGGTAAGGCCGTTGGGCATAAATGGAGTGAAAGCTTGAACCCAATTCGGTCTTATCAGAGTTTTGTATATTCCGAATGCCGAGAAGATTAGCAGTATTGTAACCTTCAAAGCCGTAACTATTCCTCCAACTCTACCGCTTTCCTTAACTCCTATGTAGTTTACATATGTGAGGAACGTAACTACAGCGACGGCTGAAACCTTCGCGACCAAGCTTTGAGGAAGCGGTATGCCCATCATTCTGACGATAGCTTCCGATAGAAAGGCTCCGAAGGTTACGGCATAAAGCGCGCAGGCTATGCTGTTTGCGGACCAGCTACACCATCCAGCTAAAAATCCGGCAAAATCCCCCAAAGCCTCTTTAACCCAGACGTAGCTTCCGCCCGCTTCCGGAACAGCTGAACCGAGTTCCGCATATGATAAGCCGGTTAAGGTTGCTATGATGCCGTTCAACAGGAATGCCAAGAGAATTGCCGGACCGGCAATGCCGGATGCTATTCCTATCAATGCGAAGATACCTGCACCGATCATCGCTGCGATTCCCAAAAGAGTTATGTCGAGCAGATCTAAATCCCTGCTTAGACTGACTTTAATGGATTCTTGCATCCCTATAAGCTAAATCATTTGGCTTGAAAAACTTTATCTTGCTTCGGGCTGAAGTTGTTTAGTGCACGAACTGAGCTATGCCCAAGCGTTACTGGATGAAGTTCTGAGAATAGCAGAGGAAAACAATGCTAAAAGGATTACTAAGATACATATTGAAATCGGGGAACTACTGCTGATTAATCCCGAACAGCTCAAATTTTGCTTTTCAGCAATAAGTAAGGGGACGATAGCGGAGGATGCGGAAATCGTAATAGAATTTATTAAGCCAAAGATCGTTTGCACAGAATGCGGGAGGGAGTTTGATGAAGTCATCGGAATTTGCGATTGCGGGGGGATCGTTTCGATTGAGGGCGGAAAGGGTTTTCTGCTTAAGAAAATTGAAATGGAGGTGGAATGATGCATAGGATTGAGGTCGATGCGGAATATGACGTCCTTTCGCTCAATAAGAGATTGGCAAAGGAGAATCGTGAGTTTCTTAGTAAGCATGGAGTGGTTGCGATAAACGTTATGGGTGCGATCGGTTCCGGCAAGACCTTGCTAATAGAGAAGACGATCGATGCCCTGAAGGATGAGATTAAGATAGGTGCGATCTTGGGTGATGTTGTAG
>JALWBF010000024.1:6749-14668 GCA_027016055.1 Archaeoglobaceae archaeon
ATGTTGTAGCGAAGGATGATTATGAAAGGGTTGCGAGGCATGGGATTAAGGCTGAACCTTTGAACACCGGAAAGGAATGCCACTTGGATGCCCACCTCGTTCATCACGTTATCGAGAAGTTCGGGGACGTCGATGTTCTGTTCATAGAGAACGTAGGAAATTTGATTTGTCCAGTGGATTTCGATTTGGGAGAGAACTATAGGGTCGTTATGGTGAGCGTTACGGAAGGGGATGATGTTGTGAAGAAGCATCCCGAAATATTCAGGCTTGCGGATGTAATAATAATAAACAAGATAACTTTAGCTGAAGCTGTTGAAGCTGACGTGGATAAGATGGTTAACGATGCAAAGAGTTTGAATCCGAAGGCTAAGATCATAAAGATGGATCTGAAGAAAAATATAGGTTTTGAAGAGTGGCTGGAGTGGTTGAGATGTGCATTGCGATCCCGGGGAGAGTAGAGAGGGTTGAGTATCCCTACGCTATAGTTGATTTCAAGGGAACAAGGAGAAAGATTAGGATAGACCTGATTGAAGATGTTAAGGAAGGCGATTACGTTTTGGTTCATGTAGGCTTCGCCATTCAGAAGGTTGAGAAGAGTGAAGCTGAGAACATAGCCGAGTTACTTGAAGAGGTCTTCGGGGGCTAAGCTTTTTATTTACCCTCATTCAACTTGATCCAATGCGGATAATTCTGTTCACAGGAAAAGGAGGAGTCGGAAAGACGACGGTTGCTGCGGCTACCGGCATTAAGTCGTCGCAATTGGGCTACAAGACCCTGATAATTTCAACCGATCCAGCCCACAGCCTATCGGATTCGTTCCAGAAGGAACTCAAGCCGTATCCGACGAAGGTAATGGAGAATCTCTATGCCATGGAAGTAAACGTCGAATACGAGCTTGAGAGGCATTGGAACACGATAAAGGATTACCTCACTGTCTTCTTTAAGTCTCAAGGCATAGACGATGTGGTCGCCGAAGAGCTTGCGATCTTTCCCGGCTTCGACGAGCTTGCGAGCCTTCTTCATCTGCTGAATTATTACGAGCGGGAGATGTTCGACGTAATTATTCTGGACTGCGCTCCCACCGGCGAAACGCTTAGACTTCTCAGCGTGCCTGAGGTGGCTAAGTGGTATATGAACAGGTTCTTCGGAATCGAGAAGAAGGTTCTAAAATTGGTTAAGCCGATTGCCGAGCCCCTAATAAACGTCCCCCTTCCTTCAGAGGAAGTTCTGAATAAGATTCAGGAGTTATATATTAAGATGAGCAAGTTAAAGGAGATCTTGGAGAGCGAAATAACGAGCGTTAGAATAGTCATGAACCCGGAGAGAATGGTCATCAGGGAATCTGAAAGGGCTTTTACTTATTTAAACTTATTCGGCTACCGAGTTGACTGCATAATAGTGAACAAGATATTTCCGAGGGAAGCCGGAGATTACTTCACGAAGTGGTTTGAATTGCAGGAGAGGTATCTGGAGGAGATCAAGAATAGGTTCCCGCTTCCTATATTTAAGATTCCTTTTAAATCTACTGAGATCGTCGGAGAAAAACTCTACGAACTTGCGGACGAACTTTACGGAGGGGAAGATCCAACGAAAGTTTTCTATTCCGAGAAGCCGATGAAAATTGAAAAGGAAGGAGATCTGTTTATTTTAGTGATAAAGGCTCCTTTCGTATCTAAAAAGGAACTGAAGTTGCTTAAGAGGGGTGAGGAGCTTATAATCATTGCTGGACAGTGGAAGAGGATCGTATTTCTGCCTCAGTCCTTAGCTTTGAAGGAGCCTGTTGAGGCAAAGTTTAATAATGGGGAGCTCAGAATATACTTCAGATGAGGTGTCCTTTCATGGCGAGGGAGGTGAAGATCAGAATACCAACACCGGATGAAGTTATACCGGAGGAATTTAAAAGTCACATGCTGAACGCTTACAAGGAGTTTCTGCTTGCGATGAGAAGCTTGATCGACGAAGGCTTGAGGAGGATCGAGGAGTTGGAGGCTAAGGAGAAGAAGGAGATTAAGAAGATAGATGTAAGCTAAATATAAAAATATTGTATTGCCGATTAAGCTTTTAAATCTAATTTTGCCACCTAATCAAAATGCCCAAGATACTCATAACCAACGACGACGGCTTCTATTCAGCGGGATTAAAGGCGAGTTACGAAGCTTTGGAGGATTTGGGCGAAATTTACGTAGTTGCTCCCCTCGTTCAGAGAAGTGCCGTGGGTAGGAGCATGTCCGTGATGGAGCCGGTAAGGGTTTCGGAAGTTACGATAGACGACATGAAGGTATATGCAGTGGACGGAACTCCGACAGATGCCGTTATAATCGGAATATTCAAGATAATCGGCGAGATTCCGGATTTGGTAGTTTCAGGCATAAACTTGGGAGAGAACCTGTCGACAGAAGCCGTCACGACATCCGGAACGATCGGCGCAGCGTTGGAAGCTGCGAGCCAGGGATGTCCGGCTATAGCGATATCGCAAGAGATGAACGATTCGGACAAGTTCGAGTTCACATTCAAGCCTTACGACTTCTCACTCGCCAAAAAGATACTAAGAATGCTCGCGAAGCTCGTGCTAAGAAAGGGTATGCCCAAGGGTGTGGACGTTTTGAACGTTAACATTCCATCGAAGTTCAGCGGAGAAATCGAAGTTACGAGGCTTGCGAGAAGGATGTATAGGACGAGGATAGAGGAAAGACTCGATCCGAGGGGGAGGAAGTATTACTGGATTACGGGCGATGAGGTAGAGGATGCGGAGGAGGGAACTGATATACATGCTATAAGAAGTGGCAAGGTTTCGATAACTCCAATTACGATAGATTTAACAGCAAGCGTTGACTTTGAAGCCTTGAGAAGGTGGTTGTATGAGGGCTAAGTTGAACTGTGCGAAGGAAGCCGTAAAGCTTGTAGAAGATGGCATGATTCTTGGAATCGGGAGCGGAACCACTGTAGAGCTTTTCCTGAAGGAGCTCGGCAAGAGGATCAGGAGCGAGGAGCTTGAGGTTTACGGAGTCCCTTCTTCATATCAGTCGCACATGGTTGCAGTTGAGAACGGGATAAAGGTCGTGGATTTAATTCAGTTTCCAGAGCTCGATCTATGCATAGACGGTGCGGATCAGATAGACTCATCGCTGAACTGCATAAAGGGTGGAGGTGGTGCATTGACAAGGGAAAAGATAGTGGCATCGGCATCGAAGAAATTTGTAATAATAGCGGATGAATCCAAGCTCGTGGAAAAGCTCAGCATGCCTATTCCCGTTGAAGTATTGGCTTTTGCCTACGGTTTCGTTGCTAAGGAGATAGAAAAAATCGGAGGTATTTGCAATCTGAGAACCGGTAGCGGGAAGGTTGGGCCGGTTATTTCAGACAACGGGAACTTCATAGTTGATTGCGACTTCGGAATAGTAGAGGATCCGAAGGAGCTCGAAGTCAAGCTGAACTTAATTCCGGGCGTCGTAGAAAACGGGATATTTTGTAACAGCATGGTTGACAGAGTAATTTTGGGAACGGAAGACGGCGTTAGGATCTTGGAGAAATTATAACCGAACGAATTCTTTGCTTCCGCAGATCGGACATCTGAAATCTTTTAACTCCTCAAAAGGTGTCGGGGGAATCCCGTGCCAAGGACATCCTTCGCTTTCATCGTATATGTATCCGCAAACCTTGCATTGGTAGAGCATGATCTTAAGTCGTGAAAGGGCTAAAAATTTGTTTCGATGGTCTGATTTACGTTTCCGATTTTGGAAAATTAATTCCCGCCTCGGATTTATCGGGAGGAGTTCTCGGTTTTTAATAGATTGCATGCGACGAAATCCTTGTTTTGCATTTTCTACAAATCATCTCCCTCCACTTCCCATTCGGGGCTAAATTACCCATATCGGGGATCGGATTAACGTAAATAACTGGTAAACCTTCCAATTTTGCTTTTTTCTGAATGCCCAACCGTTATGCAATTGTTCAATCATTCACAAATGAAATAAACGCTGTGATCAGTTTCGGCAACTCCCCGCTCCACGCAACAGTCCTTTCCGAAATACACTCAGCTCAAACCGACGATAAGCTATCTGCACGAGCCTTTTGGGAGTTTAGCTTGGCTTTGGATTTAGCCGAAATATTCAGAACTATCTTTTACCTCGTAAACAAGAGGGTCATGAAGCCGTAGGATTTCAACAAGGACTTCGAATGATTTCTTCTGAGTGAGAACGGAAAGGGGAAGTTCTTGAAAGCCTATAAGAGAACCTTAAGTCAAGGATAAAGCGTAAACAACGGACATGATCTTAATCTACAAGCTTTAGTCCCGCATCTCAGCAAGCTTTAAATAATTTACTTTCAAGTAAATTACTCATGAGTAAATTATTTGTTAACAGAGTTGACGAGTTAAAGGTGCTGGAAGAGCGATATAAATCTGATAAAGCGGAATTTGTGGTAATATACGGAAGACGTAGAATTGGAAAAACTGCTTTAATTCTGAGATTCTTGGAAGGTAAGAATGGTATTTACCTTCTTGCGAGGGAAACAAGCGAAATTGAGAATTTAAAACGCTTTTCTCAAAAAATCGCAGAACACTTTAACGATTCGTTTCTGCTGAGAAACCCGTTTAGGAGTTGGGATGCGTTCTTTGAATATCTTGCGAAGATCGACGAAAGGTTTGTTATTGCAATAGACGAATTTCCATATCTCGTCAAAGCTAATCCAGCTTTAACTTCCGTTCTTCAGGAGTATTGGGACACCAAACTGAGCAATACGAAATTGTTCTTGATAATATGCGGTTCTGCCGTTTCCATGATGGAAAAGCTCTTAGGTTATAAAAGCCCTATTTACGGAAGAAGAACGGCACAGCTACGACTTAAACCTCTAGGATTCTTCCATATAAGAGATTTCTTTCCAAGATACGACTGGGAAGATCTGATCAAGGTTTACGGAATATTGGGAGGTAACCCCGCCTACCTACGCGAGTTCGACGACAGGCTTAGTATAGAACAGAATCTCATGAGATACTTCAGAATCGACTCGATTCTCTATCAGGATGCACTGTTCATCTTGAGGGAGGAGCTCGAAGATCCAAGAAATTACTTCGCAATAATCGAAGCTGTAGCCAGAGGTAAGAATACGTTAGGCGAGATCGTAAACGAGACGGGTTTGGATAGAGGTCTCGTCGGAAAATACCTTTCAGTTTTACGTGAGTTAGGCGTAGTTAGAAGGGAGATTCCGATTACGGAGAGCTACAAAAGTAGGAAGGGCAGGTATCTCATCGACGATTTCTACTTCAACTTTTGGTTTAGATTCGTCTACCCCTACGCAGATCTGATCGAAAGTGGAAACGGCGACATGTTGCTTGATATCGTTATGAAAGATTTTGATCAGTATCTCGGCTACGTATTTGAAGAAGTGGCTAAACAGTTTCTCATCGAGCTAAATAAGCGAAATTTGTTGCCTTTCAGATTCCTAAGGATCGGTAAGTGGTGGCACAAAGGAGAGGAGATAGATTTAGTCGCATTAAACGAACGCGAAAAAATTGCCTTGTTTGTGGAAGTTAAGTGGAAGGATTTAGCCTCAAAGGATGTCAGAAGAATCATTAATGAGCTAAAGAGAAAATCTAAGCTTGTAAGTCTTAAGAGCTATAAAAAATACTTTGGAGTCGTTGCAAAGAGTGCCGAAAATGCGAATGGCTTGGTATTCGATTTGAGAGATTTCAAAAGTTTTGCGAGAGCATAATACCAACGAACCAGTAGTTATAAAGCTCTTTACTCTGAATACATCATTCGACACAGCACGTCAACACATTTCCTAAAAGAGGCGACCTTAACAGCACATCGCTAAGAAATTTGTGCCCGGGCGGAAGGATATGCACAAACCTCCCCGCAATTCGTGCGAGATGAAGGTCAGTTCGGCTAATTCCTTAAACTTTCGATGGTGCTGACGTAATTTAAGACGAATGAACGATCTCACGATTTTTTAGGTTATCCTAAAAACAACCCCCGTTAATAGCCAACTTTCGGAACTACTGTTCAATGCAGGGAGGAGGTCGGCTACTGCTGTCAGTGAATATTTTATATTTAACAACGAAATTTCAGCAAAATGTCATAAAATCCCGAGCGAAATCGTTACCATGCTCCATGATATTTTAAGAGATCACGACGCCCAGTTTTACATTCAGCACTCCGGAGATAACAACTTCTACTATGCCACGAAGTTTAAGATCCCGAACTCCGCATTTTACATAATCGGAATCGATGGAACAGATCTTTTGGTCGTTCCGGAGATGGAGAAAAACAGAGCTTTGAGGGAGAGTAGGGTTAAGGAGATTTCATCTTTCGCGGATTTGGGTTACCACGATAAACTTAGGGAGCTCAAGAATTCGAGAAAAGCCCTATCCCAAACTTTAATCGAGTTTCTGAAAACGCATAAAGCAAAGAAGATTTTAATTCCACCGGACTTTCCTTCCTTCTTAGCCTTGGATTTTTCGGAGCATTTCGAGGTTGAAGTCGTTGAGAACCCGTTCCTTAAAATGAGAACCGTAAAGAGCAGTGAAGAGATCGAAAAAATAAGGGATACGAGCGTTGCGGTAATCGAGTCGTTTAAATTAGCTCTGGAACTGCTTAGGAAAGGTGTTAGGGATTGCAACGAGTTGAGGGATGAAATAGAGATTTTCCTATTCGGCAGGGGTTATCTCGCTCAGGATACGATCGTATCTTCTGGAAAGCTCTCGGCCGATCCGCATTGCATTGGATACGGAGAGATCCGGGAGCATGTGGTGATCGACATATTTCCCAAAAGCAGAAGGCATCACTACTATTCCGACTTCACGAGAACAGTGATATTGGAAGATTGCCCGGAAATTGAAGATATGCTCGATGCTGTAATTGAAGCCCAGCAGAAAGCCATATCCATGATAAGAGAAGGCGTCACAGCTAAGGAAGTTCACTACACGGTCTGCGATGTTCTTGAGGAGAGGGGATACCACACGCTTAGGAGGAAATACAGGGAGGGGTTTATCCATTCAACAGGACACGGAGTCGGCTTGGATATACACGAGGAGCCGAGAATATTTGAAAACGAAGATACGCTTAAGGCTGGGATGGTGTTCACAGTCGAACCGGGGCTTTATTATAAGAAATGGGGTGGCGTAAGGGTTGAGGATGTCGTCGTCGTGAGAAGGCACGGATGCGAGGTTCTGACCGAATTCCCGAGGAAGATAGATCTTAGGAGGGAGAAGTATGGATAAAATCGCCTTGGTAGATCTATCGAAGCGTGAGGTTAAAGTAAGAGACCCGAGCAGGGAGGAAAGATTCTTCATAGGCGGGAAGGGTTTGGGGTTTAAGGTTTTGAACGATAGCTTGAGGAAGGATCTCATAGTATTTGCAGTGGGTCCGCTTACGGGGCTTAGAATGAGCGGGCTTTCAAGGTGTGAAGCCGCATTCATCTCTCCGCTAACGGGATTCGTCGCCGATTCATCCTGCGGAGGGTTCTTCGGAAGGGAATTGAGAAAAGCCGGATACTTAGCTTTAATTCTTCGAGGCAGATCCGATAAGCCCGTTTACATCAAAATAGAGGACGAGAACATAGAGATCCGCGATGCGGATTGGCTCTGGGGAAGGGATGCTTTCGAAACGGAAGATCTGCTCAAAGGAGAACTCGGAAAAGGGTATCAGATCGCATCCATCGGGCAGGCTGGGGAAAATTTGGTCAGATTCGCGTGCATAGAGCATGCTAAGGGAAGGGAGTTCGGAAGATGCGGCGGAGGAGCGGTGCTCGGAGCTATGAAGGTAAAGGCTATAGCAGTTAAGGGTTCGGCGGATTTAGAGGAAATCGTAGCCAATTACGAAAGGTTCAGCGAGCTTAGGGAAGATTTCGAAGGCAGACTGGACGTTTTGGAGGGGATATCAAATTACGGAACTCCGAAGATGATTCTACTTACAAACGAG
>JALWBF010000025.1 GCA_027016055.1 Archaeoglobaceae archaeon
GCTCTTGAATCGGCTGAAAGCGGATGGGCGGTTCAAATTTTTTACTGAAAGTCGCTTTGAGCTGAAAGAGGTAATAAAATACATATTTAATTACCTGAAGGGGCTAAAGGCTGAAAGAGGTAATGGCGAGCAAAACATAAATTTTCCCAAAAGCTGTGTGAAGTATGTTGCCGATTTTGGCCTTGGGCGGAAAGAGGTAATGAGGGATAGGGAATGAAAAAAGGGGGCTGGAGGGCCCCCTTTTTGGAAAAAATTTAATGAATTTTTTTTAAGATTTTATTTTGCTTGCACGCCGGTAACTTTGACTGGTTTGTTGTCGTTTACAACGACCTGTAGGGTTTTACTTACACTGTGGCCATGGTTATCCGAAACCGTGGCCGTAACATTGTAGGTACCCTTGCTTTTATAAGCATGGGTTACTGTGCTGCCGGAAGAACTTGAGGTGCCGTCCCCAAAATTAATATTGTAGGACAACGGATCGCCGTCGCTGTCACTTGCACTTACAGTGAATGTTATATTCCTGCGGGGATTGTCAGCTGGATTGGGAACAGCAGTTATGGATGTAAGCGAAGGAGCTTGGTTACCACCAGGCTCGGTAGCATGGGCTTCCTTGGAATATGCACTTTCCTGGCCTTTTGAATTAACCGATGTTACAACATAATAATAGGTAGTACCTGGGACAGTGTTTTTGTCTTTATAAGAAGTCCCACTTACAGGTGAAGATCCATTGATCTTCACATATCCCGAACCAGAGGTAGTACTCCTGTATACATTGTAACCAACAGCACCCGAAACACTAGACCAGGAAAGATCAATGGAATTAGCTGCTGTGGCAGTTATACTGCTTGGAGGAGGCAAGGCTGAAGATGCGCCGCTAAATTCATCTGCCCCAATGTCAGGTGATGCACCTCTAGACTGGCCGTCTATGTCGTCCGAGACATCCAGATAGGATGTAGCATGGTTTAGGGCTGTGGAGGCTTGAGAAGTCAGGTGTAAATTCCCACTTGATACGTCTTGAAACCAGCTGGCCTGCGCGTTGGTAACATTAGTAACCAAAGTGGCATGGGCTCCGTCTCTTGCCTGTATAGGTCCGTCAGTCAGATTGTTAGCAACAATGCCGTTGCTGGATGAAAAACGGTACTCAATTGTCCATGGGAAAGTATTGTTTAGGATAACTGTATTGTTCAGAATTTTGAAGTCCTTAGCCTTGTTCACCGAAATACCCACATCACCTGGCTGGTCACGATAAATGAAGTTGTTCCGAATTATTCCACCTTGATGATCGTAGGTGGTCTCTCCATCCCGTGCATATTGACCAGGACCAGAGGAGTCGCCAAAGGCGATACCCCTGTCACAATTTATGATCCTATTCCTCTCGATTACGGTATCAATGGAATTCTGCCAAAATAGTATAGCTGGACCAGCCAATTGGCCTTTTGGAGCAAGTATATTCCTGATAACGTTGTCTCTGACTATCCAATCCTTCACGGCTAACGCGTCTATGCCATTCGTGTACCAGCTCTTAGCCCTATCCGTAAATTCAATCAAACACTTTTCAATTATTCCATTATCACTATAGCTCGAAGCATCTTGTCCCGCGCTGACCTTAATCAACTGCTGCCCAGCATCCTTGAGATGTAAATTCCGTAAAATAGGGCTCTGAGTCTGTTTTATCATGATATCATGATAATAAAAGTCCTGAACAGACAGATTTTCTATTAAAATATCCTGCACATTCTCGACCAACACTCCAATCGATGCATTTCCAAAGTTCTTATTAGCCATACCTGGGCCTTTAATCACCACACCTTCGCGATTGCCGCTGGCCCCTACCAAGGCGACATGCTGCACGCCATTTATATATAAAGTCCTTGTCAAAGGATAAACTCCATCTTCGATCAAGATCTTCGTATCCGGCTGAAGAGAAGAAACAGCGTTTTCAAGTTCTGTAACAGATGATACAGTTATGGTATTTGTATATTGCCCTTGCACTCCTACCGTGGAATTAGGGCAAGACCAGCTTACCTCTGGAGATGGACCGCCTTCTCCATATTGGTTATACGCACGTACTACAAAGTAGTAGTTTTGCTCACAACTAAGATTAGAAATAATGTAGTCTGTGACATTTCCAACATCTATATTGTTTGAGCGATCACTAGAGGAATTACCATAATATATCCTATAACCATCTACCACACCGGAACTTGCTCCCCAATTTAAATGGACCTGTTCAGCAGAAACCGATGCAACAAATAGAATCCCCAAAATCAGATATATCAGTGGATATATACTTATTTTTTTCATGACAAGCTCCTAATTAAACTTCTTAATATTGTTGATTTTTTCTTTTAACTATAGTTAATTTGCAAAATATTCAACCAGTTAGCTACTCTATAATCTTCAGATAAGGTGGAGTTCCTGGAGCTTGGCCCATGGTTGTACTGCTGGAAGTATCATTAATCTTCAGTACATGAACAAGAGGTTTTGCACCATCCCCTTGGTATTGTATCAAATACAAGAGATTATGCTCCCTATCGTAGGCCACGCCCTGCGTTAGTGTACAGGTACCGTACTGGGGAATCAGAGTGCGCAAGTCTAAAATGTAATAAGGTTGAGGCTCCCATGGCTGCTTGGCGCCAGTAGCAACCTGTTCCAGATCAGTTACGTCATAAAAGACCATCTCAGGTTCTCTAGGGAAACAATGGTACCCCTTATAACTACTACAGCTGTCGCCACAATCGTCACCTGTTCCATAACAGGAGCTTCCCAGGCACTTGAGGCCAACAAATATTACTGCTTCTTTACTGCTTGCTGTAAGCCAAGCGCCCCCCCACCATTTATCAACTGGAACGTAATTCGGATAATTATCGTGATCACTGTTGTAATAAATAAGTGGTACTGTCGGGAGTTCGCTATTAGGCGGAGGATTGGTATTAGTATATCTGTACGGTGCAATTGCAAACAGTGTTGGCCCCCTAGAAAAAGCCCCCCCATCTCTGCTTACTCCAGTTCCTATATACATTCCTCCCAAATAGTTGTCAGCCCAATCCTTCGGAATTTCAAAAAGGTAGCCGGAAACTGACTTGCTGTGATAGCCCTGAAGCCTCCATACTCCCTGAGCATTCGGATTCGAGATAGAAGAGTCTGAATATCCCTGGCTTGGAAGGTTGACACCAGCAGTATTGTATGCGGACCAAATGGACCAGTACAGTTTTCCGCGACTCTGACCCGGTTGAGCATCCAAGTAAACCAATCCCCGGAGCCGGTTGAGCTGCTGTCCACTAAGTACTTGGTCAAAAAAACCCTGCGTAATATCCCCAAAGGGCTGTATGGTTTTGGCGATAGGTAACTCGGCTACATTGTTAGATTTGATCGGAGCAGGAATGGAAAACTCCGACACACATTTTATTTGACTACTGTCTTTCATTTTTCCAGCAGAGTACAGGGACCCAGGGAAACCGTCTTTGTCTCCTCCTGGGTCACCGTCTGGGCGAAAGGCTAAGGCATATCCTCCATATTCCCATTTATGATTATTACTGTATTCGCTGGGTAGTCTAAAAGCCCCCAAGTAGGTTATGTCCGTTTCTGGATTGATACGCTCTCCGTAGGAGGACTCGGAAGCCACCAATGTTAGAATTATGGTAAGTAAAAAAGGAATAAAGCGAATTGTATTTAGCATCTTTTATCTCCCTGTATAAATATTACAATGCGGAATCAATTTTTTGCTGAGTTTTTAAGCAAAATTTGTGCCCATCGAATGGGGGAGTTAGCTGGAGGAACGTTGCGATTTTGAGTTGGGATTGCGGTGGGAAGAAGGCCCTATGCCTACCGGCATACCTCGTCGATTATATTCATCAGTTTTTTTGAAATATTTTTTATATCGAACAACTCCCGGTTATCGTAACTTGATATGAGCTGCCCCGTTTGCTCTTTCTCTTTTCCTTTCAAGAGAAGATATTGGGCTAATTCGTAAACTTCGGATTCTAAAAAAATATCGCCAAAACCAAAATTTTTTATAAAATTTGCTAAGGCACTTTCCTTACTACCGATAGCAATGATGGGTTTATTATAAAAAATGTATTCATATATTTTAGAGGGAATTTGTGTTGTTGTTTGTGGCTGAATGATTACTAAAAGATCAGAACTTGCCATATGTTGTAATGCCTCGGCATAAGGGAGCGCTCCCAAATCCACAAAATTCTCACTCAATCCCAAGCTGTCGACTCGGACTTTCAGGTCATAGTCCAAATTAGTATATCCAATCTGTTGAAAAACTAAATGAGACATCAAGGCAGGATCCTTCTTCCCGGCCTCGGCAAGCGCCTCCAGAACCGCTGACGGATCTCGCAAACCATACAAGTAACCTACGTGGCTCAAAATTAATTTATCCGAAGGTGCCTTTGTGTTGACTACATCTTCTATTGTTAGCATTTCGGGATCGTAGCCATTGTATAGGGTTTTGAACTTCTCTGGCGGCAAGTGACTATATCTTTCTCGAAACTCGGAAGTCAATTCAGGGGTGTTTAGCGTAACGCAGTCAGCAGCCTCGACCACCATTCTTTCGCAGCGGACCTTTATATTCTTCATGATCGCACCTTTTTCAGGCGTGAAGGGATTCGTAGCCCAAGGATCCCTGAAATCAATGATTAGCTTAGCTCCTGTCATTTTTTTTAACGCAGCACCTACTAGAAGAGAGGTCCAAGGCATGCCCGTGGCGAAAATTACATCAATTTTATTTTTTCTTATCAGCCTTGCACCTTTTACAATTGCAGGGAAAAGCCAACCATGCGCATAATCTGGGAATGTTAAGATATCACTGATAAAATCTTTAAATCTCGCCCAAACACCAGCGCGAGGCTTTCCCTTTATGACGCCCTCGGGGCTATTTGTTTTCTTCTCATCAGGATTCGCCAAGTTTCCAGCATCTCCCGTTTCATTTCTGTTTTTTTTCCCTTTAAACAAAAAAGTCCTAATTTTAAGTAAAAATTTAAAAACATCAAATTCACCAACCCTGATTGTATATTCCCCGTTGACAGGGAGCTGAAACGCGTTGTCAACAGAAAAAAACTCGGGATACAGATTTGGTTTCAGAGTGAGGACGTATTTCTTGACTGATGGCAAGTGACGAATAAATTTTATAGTTCTTTGAACACCGGGCAGGGCCTTTCCCCCTGCCGGAGGAAAGAGATATGCTATGAATAAAATTTTTCTACTCATCGACCTATAAGTTGATGGACTCGTAAAATGACCTTCCCCCGAAATTGTGGACAGTCCGAAAAGCTGTTACAACAAAGTCAGGAGGGCTATTATGATTTCGAAGAGAAGGACATACACTCGTGAATTCAAGGTTGAGACAGTTAACCTCATAACCGGCAGCGACCAGTCTGTTAATGAGGTGGGCAAATATCTGGAGAGCCATCCGGCAACGCTATACAAGTGGATTCGTCAGTACAGCGAGAATCCCGTTGAAGCCTTTCCCGGTAAAGGAAGGCAGGCCCCACACGACGAGGAAATCAGCCGTCTCAGGCGTGAAAACCAACGCCTGAAAATGGAGCGTGACATCTTAAAAAAAGCAATGGCCATCTTCTCCAACGCCCCGAGGTGTTTTTTGGTCTTATGCAGCAACACGAAGCCCAATTTCCCATCGTGGTCATGTGTGATGTGTTGAACGTCTCCCGCAGTGGCTACTATGCCTGGCGTAAAAAGACTGAATCAGAGCGGAACCAGACAACCCCCCACTCATATTTCATTCTCATCGCGGCTCACACTATGCCAGCTACTGACTTCCAGTCATTTCTGGCCAAACACGGTATGTATTGCAGCATGAGCCGCAAGGGCGATCGCTGGGACAACGCCCCAATTGAAAGTTTCTTTGGCAGCCTGAAGCAGGAACTGGTATTTTACCAGAGATATCCGACCCGCTTCCATGCTCGCCAGAGCATTTTTGAATACATTGAGCGATTCTATAACCAGCGCCGCCTCCACTAAACGCTGGGCTGCAAAACCCCGGCTGAATACTAGCCGGACTATTCTAAACTTGCAACCTAAGCCGGTGCCCACTAAATTGGGGAAAGGTCAAGTTTCGTATCCATTTTGCACCAATTTAACTTCCAAAGACCTAGTAATGATATCTTGATCTATAGATGACAAATTTTTCTCAAATAAAAAGTTCATATTCCTCAGCTTATAATGAGACATTGCTTTTTCAAGATTCTTGTCCATTTCAAGATTAAGAAATTCAAGAATTCTATTAACTTCATACCATTTACAATTAACGTAATCTTCATACTTAATCTGAATAAAATTTTTAATAAATTTTTTTTGTTTGTTTATCTCGTCAATGGCAATCTTCCATCTTATTGCAGCTGCTATGCGTTGGTCTTTTTTGCTTTCCAACCACTCGTTAACATATTCCTCAGAAACATCCACAAGAGCTTTTCTAATATCTGTAATATTATTAAGCCAACCTGCTTTAAGAATTTCATATGCAACAGCTCTACCATCTCTGAGGACATGAATAAATTTACACTCAGGAAATATTTCATTTAAATACAACATTCTACAAGGTCTTCCATAATCAGTTATGAACATATTTTTATTTTGAGCCTCCAAATGTTTAACAAATATTGACCGTAACTGCTGTTTATCTTTTTGGGTCACATCATTCTCTGTAAGAGAGCCCATATTATGCCCAAAAATAGGAGCATATCTTTTCCATATATTCCACGCTTCCACAGGTTCTGGTAAAATCTTTAAGTGTTTATTAATAATACTATTTCTCGCGGTAAAAAAAAGGGGGAGTTTATAAATTTTATTAATTTTCGAAATAAACGGATATTGCGGCCAACGGTCTGAGTACTGAGAAAACCAAGCGAAGACGTGGTGGTGGCTCAGCAAAAAATGTAGTATTGTCTTCCCACTTCTAGGACAACCTATGATAAAAACAAAAGTATTTTTTTTATATTCCATTATGTTACTACTATTAAACGGTCATGACAAGGGAGCTTGCCACCCCCCCCGTGTGTTGTATGTCCAATTAAATTAAAAAACGTAAGCGCTTCATTAAACCCTTGTGTTCAATATACATACTCAGCAACTAATGTTGCTTCGCCAAAGGTATGAGACCTCGCCCCCCACTGACTACGTAGGTGGTTTTGACCGGTAATAAATATTATAAAAAATGGCGTTTAAAAGTATAAGCCAATACAAGATAACCGAGTAAAATCTATCGATAAATATCGAAGCTGTCAGAAAACTAATAAATGCTGCCTCAAGAGAAAGTGCCTGGCAATAGAGCCAGCCATTATCGGTATCAGCAAAATATAGTCGCATTCGCCTTAAACTGCGAAAGTTTGAAGCTATTAGTCCAATGAACAAGGCAAAACCAAGATAGCCATATTCTGCCAATACCTGAAAATACGTCGAGTGAACTGCTCTCTGGTGAGTTACACCATCCAGCCCTTGGGTGAGCATGTACTGAGGCAAGAAGGTTGGACTTAGGTATTGATATCCACAAGCTCCAGTTCCGAAAGGATAAGCCCTCAGCAACTCAAACGTTTTGAGCCAATAGTAAATTCTCCCTACCTCTTCTCCCTGAGTAGCTTGATCTGATATTGTCCTCAGCGTGATCATTCTATTCCAAAAAGTTTGATCAGCGAGATAAAGAAACAGCACGGACCCTAATACAAGACCAAACGACAACTGACGCCTTTCTTTTACTTGTATTTGTCCACTTAAGATGGCCGCAATTAATAAATATAACGTGCTTACTATTATAGCCAGAAAAGCTCCGCGACTATTGATAAGGATAAGACCATTTAATACAAAAGCCAAGGCAAATAAGGAAAGACCCCGCTGCCATCTTCTGCCCTTGATAAAATAAAATATTAAAATAGGAATGGCAGTTGTCATTACTGCAGCAGTATCATTAGCATTAAAGCCGTCAACCATACCAATGCCTTCAACTCGGCCATAGCCGTTCCTGCCCACTGAATAGGCAACTACCCCCAAGTAAAAGATGCCAAACAAATAAAAAAATAACATCCGCTCAAACTTTTCGTTTGAATCTATTACCTTATAAACTATGGCCATAACTGCCAATAATTTTATGTGATAGACCAAATATTCCCAATGTTTTGCGGGCCAAACTGCATAAAGACCAGTTAATAGCATCAAACATAAGAGTGACAACAACCATTTAGTTTGAGGAACATATAATAATTTTGATTCTAAATATGATTTTCTATTAATTGTATATGTAGCGATCAAAAAAAAAGAAATCCAAAATGAATTAATAAAATTGGGCAAAAAACTACCCCACCATCGGTTCTGAGGATTCAAGAAATAATGAATCTCATAGAGGTAAACTAACCAGGCAGAATCAATAACAATTCCGCAGAGCAAAAAAACAAAAAAAGCTACTATGTATACTAATCCAGTTGTTGGCAATTTAATTAACGGTTAGCTCTTATTGCATTTGCCTTATAAATCTTTTGCATTTGCATCATATGTAATGTTTGATTTGCTTTCTGCAATATTAATTCAATGTTTGCCTTGCCTATCTTTTCTGTTAAGTCAGGCTTTTCGAGCAATTCACATATTGCATCATATAGCTTCTCAGGACTAACCTCGTCAACAAGAATGCCGTTCTTTTTATGGACAATCCATTCTCGGATAGATGGCAAATCAGCAGCCACTACTGGAATGCCGCAAGCCATAGCTTCTAATAATGACATTGGAGTTCCATCTGAAATAGGAATTGAAATAACTAATTCGGCAATATTATATAATTTTGGAAGATCTTCATAACGAATATTACCAATCCATTTTAAATTATGAATGATTCCTTCCGACTCCGCCTTTTTCTTTAAATACCTAAGTCTACTTTCGTCTGCATGATAATGTTTTTGAATTAAAATTAAATTATCAACTCTTTTCAGTAATTTTGCAAAAGCTTCAAAGATTATCTCTGTTTGATATAATGGAGATATATTTCTGATTGACAACAAAACCTTGCTGTCACTTGGAAGCCCAAATTGTCGCTTCAAGGCTTGGTTATTACTGATAGGACGAAATAATGAAGTATTCACACCCCATTGAATTAGATGGATCTTTTCTGTTGGAATTCTGGCTATCCGTTTAATCTCTCTTTTTAAGTCATTTGAATCGCACGTAATAAATGCGGTCTTATTCATGGAAGTTTTTATTCCAGACACAAGGTCGGGGCTGCATTTTTCTAGATTATAGATATCCGACCCCCAAACGGTGATTCCATAAGGTATGTCACGAACTTTAGTCAATAGAGGTGCAAAACGAGCCCAGTGCACATGGCAAATATCAGGTCTCAATAAACGAACCCAAAAGGCTACTTCTATTTCCTGAATTATCTTTCTCTTTTTTAAAGATAAGAGCGGGATTATCCTAACACCTGGCAAGGGGTCAGCATTTGCGGACCTGGACAGAATCGTTATTTTATGCCCAAGTTTCGCGAAATATTCAGCCCATCGTCTGAGATGAACATGATGTGCCCATCCGATGTAAAGAATATGCATAAAACGCTTACCCTGACAATGTTAAAGACAGGATCTCTACACAATAATGAACATCAGCACAAGACATGGCGGGGTAAAGAGGCAAGGTAAGACAACGCCGACCGACGGTTTCAGTTGAATCCAATTTGCTATTGGTTGCCTTGTTACAGGCTTTATACGCTGAAAAGGAATGAATCGGCCTGTAATGTATGCTTGTTTGAATCCCTGCATCCCTCATCTTCGTCATCACGGCATGTCGATCAACTCTGGACGGCAACAAAACCGGCATGATGTGAGCCGCGCTTTCCGCACCCAGACGCTTAGAAAATGGGACCAAAACATCTGGCAAAATATCTTTTAGGGCCTTCCTGTACTCTTGTACCAATTCCTGCCGACGGCTGTTTTTACCAAGCATTTTTTTTAACTGTACCAACCCCAAAGCCGCCGTGATTTCTGTAGGCCTGTAATTGTAACCCACGTTTACCACATCATAACCAAAGGCATGTCCCTTGTGTCTTACCAAGGTTACTGAGGTCATGCCGTGAGAGCGGAACAAACGTAGCCTAGCAGCAAGGTCATCGTCATTGGTAGTGAGCATCCCCCCCTCACCGGTGCTGAGATTCTTGTTGGAAAAAAAGGAGAAACAGCCGATATTGCCCCAGCTCCCCACGGACTTGCCTTTATATCTGGCGCCAGGTGCATGGGCGCAGTCTTCTATCACGTAAAGTCCTTCTCTTTCAGCATAATCGCAAATGGCATCCATCTCGCAGGGATACCCAGCATAGTGAACAACACAAATCGCCTTTGTTTTTGGTGATCTTACCGGCTCTATGGTCTCCAGCGAGATCAACCACTCGTCTAGACTTTTCACATCTGCGAAAACCGGCTTGGCGCCTACGTATTTGATGGCATTTGCAGTGGCAACAAACGTTAAGGAAGGACAGATCACCTCATCTCCTGGGCCCAGGCCGAGGGCCATGTTGGCCAGATGGAGTGCCGCGGTACAACTGCTGACCGCCACAGCATGTTTTACCCCAATGTAGTCAGCAAATTGTCTTTCAAACTCTCTCACCTGCTCGCCCATGGTGAGCCAGCCGGATTCCACAACCCTCGAGACGGCTTGAACTTCTTCCGGTCCGAAGTCTGCGTCAAAGAGCGGAATCTTCCAGGACATTACCTATTCCCCCGGAAGAAATTCGTGCCGCTTTTGCTCGAATTCTTCGATCGCAGTTGCATAGTCGTCAGGACGCCCTATATCCAGCCAATAACCGTCAAATGGGTAAGCAGCAACCTTCTCTCCCCTTTTCAAAAGGGCCTTTATGAGGTCGGGCAAGTCGAAATACTGTCCGTCCGGTACCAAGTTGAGAACATCTGCCTGGAATATGTATACCCCCATGCTTACCAGATAATCCAGGGTTGGTTTTTCGATATAATTTCTCAAAAAACCGTTTCCATCAGTCTCAAGGACCCCGAAATCCACATTGACGTTGCGTTTATAGCTGGCAATAGTCACCTTGGCATCATGTTCCTTGTGAAAATTCATAAGCCTTTTGTAATCCAGCGTGGTGAGAACATCCCCGTTCATGACGAGGAAAGTTTCAGGCAAATCTTTAATGAGCTTCAACGGACCAACAGTGCCCAAAGGACTCTTTTCCAGGGAATAGCGAATCCGCAAATTCAGCCTTTCCCCATCTCCAAAAAACGCCTGGAGCAATTCGGCAAGATATCCCACCGCCATGGTTATATCCTTAAAGCCCGCAGACCGCAATTGCTTGAGCACTACTTCCAAGATAGGCAAATCACCTATCGGCATAAGAGGCTTAGGCAATACGGTTGTATATGGCCTTAAGCGGGTTCCCTTTCCACCAGCCAAAATCACGGCATGCACGAATTCATTCTCCTCTCAAATCAAATCAAAAAACAAAGATCAAGGGGGTCTATGGCTACAAGTTATAAATCTCGGGTTTGTAAAGGTGAAGGTTGGCCTTTATCCAGTCTATTGTTCTTGAAAGCCCTTCATCCAAGGACACGGATGGACTCCAGCCGATCAACTTCCTTGCCTTTGCATTGTCACAAAGCAATCTTTCGACCTCGCTCCTTTCCGGCCGTATCCGCTGACTTTCCCCAATTATTTCTACCGGCTTGCCCATCAAATTCATAATTTTTTTGGCCAGGTCCCCAATGGATATCTCCTTTCCACTTCCGATATTGATCACCTCACCCACGCTATCCGGGGATTCAGCCACTTTTATGAACCCGGCCACGGTATCTTCCACAAAATTAAGATCCCGGGTTGGAGTAAGGTTCCCTAACCTGACGCGCTCCCCACTAAGAACCTGGGTAATGATTGTCGGAATGACGGCCCGAGCGGACTGCCTCGGTCCATATGTATTAAAAGGGCGTATAATGGCTACCGGGACTCCAAAAGAACGATAATAGCTCTCGGCCACCATATCCGCTCCTATCTTGGAAGCTGAGTAAGGGGACTGGCCCTGCAATGGATGGCTTTCGTCTATAGGAACATACCGGGCAGTGCCATAACATTCACTTGTAGAGGTATGCACAACCTTTCTGACTTCAAGTTCTCTGCAGGCCTGCATCACGTTGATGGCACCCAGCACGTTGGTCGTGACATAACTTTGTGGCGCAACGTAAGAATAAGGGATTGCAATAAGGGAGGCCAGATGGAACACAACATCGCAGCCTTCTACGGCCTTACGAACGGAAAAAGGATCTTGAATATCGCCGGGGAATATTTCAACTTTATCAAGGATGTCCCTGGAAATAAGCTCCAGGTTTCCCCAACGATTTTGTGAATTATAGTGGACAAATGCACGAACGGATGACCCCTCCCTTACCAGCCGCTCCACAAGATGGCTTCCGATAAAACCGGCTGCGCCGGTTACAAGGATTTTACTGGACATTAACATTATTTCAGTATTTTCCTTTCAATATTCAACTTATTGTAAATTAACGTATGTGCTGCTACGTCCTTTGTCACAACGGTTCCTGCCCCAATAACCGAACATTCTCCGATAGATACTCCAGGCAAAATAATGCAATTTGCACCTATCCAAGATCCCTTCCCTACATGAATAGGAGCTACTTTTCTTTTAAAAAATTGACGCAGAGGCCGTTCTCCCGGATCAGCATGGGTTATAAAATTAACGTTGGCCGATATAGCACAAAAAGAGCTAATCTTTATTGAACCGGTTAAATCAAAAAAAACATTGCGTCCATACGTATTCTTACCAATGGATAGATGTGAAAAATCTCCTTTGTCATGAGCATTTTCAACAACAATAGGGCCAGCAAAACTGACACTATCCGAAATATTTGCACCAAATTTTTCTAGGATATATTTGACGCGTTCTCCACTGGAATTAGATAGATACAAATATACAGTCTTCAGACCATATAATCTATGTCTTACGCTCAGTGAAAGTTGAAAATATAGTTGGTCAATTTTTCTTAAAATTTTACCTATTACCATACAGTAAGTTTACTAGCTTAGATCGAAATCTATATATCTCATCATCACGAGAAGAAAACAATAGCAGTATATATATAAAAATTCCACAGGATATTATTGTAATCAATCGCGTAATCAAGGATATCGTCTCATCTATTAACTTGTTATGTAAAAACATAATAAATATCCCCATAATTAAGCTATAGATAATCGCTGGCATCAAACTTTTTAGAAAAGTGAAAATTTTTAAATTTATAAGACGATTAGCAATTGCATGGCTTATTAGCCACCAACTACCGGATACTATGGCATAACACGCTGCCACACCCGTTATACCCCACCTAGTACCAAGCCAAAAAGCACCCCAGATAAACGGAGATATTGTTACCGCCATTTTAAAAGCTAGTGAAGATCGCCCCTGAGATAGTAAAATTGTTCCTACCGTCGTACCCACCGATTGCCAGGCTCCAACAAAACATAAAATAGTGAAAACTGGTATCGCTGATTCCCATTTAGGGCCATATATGAGCATGATGATATCACGAGCTATTATGGCGAGGCCCGTCATCATTGGAAAGGTAATTAATGATATAATCTTCACCATCTGCAAATAAGTTTTTCTGACCAGTTTCTTATCATCCTGAACCTTTGATAAGGCTGGAAAGAGTGCTCGAGAAGTTGTATGTGAGATGTATTGAAGAGGTTTTAACATGAGGCTGTACGCCAAATCATAGAAACCAAGCTGTGTAGCACCCAAAAATCTGCCAATTATTATATTATCACCATTTCTGTTGAAAAAATTTAGCAAATTAGACATGAGAACATACACGGAAAAACCAAAAAGATCTTTAAACTTTTCTCGGTGAAATATAAACTTTGGATGCCACTTACTCATTTTCCAAAAAAGTGGGACCTTGAAGGCGGTAGCGGCAATTTCCTGGATAACGAGGCTCCAGTATCCCATCCCTTGTACCGCCATGGCAATGGCAGCGACTGAGCCTGCACAGTTACCGAAGAAATCTATTATCGCTATTTGCTTAAACCTCATGTTTCTTTCAAGATAGTCCCTATGTGTAGCAGATACCCCCCCAAAAACAAAAATGCTGCTGGTGACTATAATGATTGCCGTAAGTTCCTGCCTGTGAAAGAACCGAGCTACCAGGGGCGAACAGATAGATACAATTAGCGCAATCACAATCCCACTTGTAACGGATGCCCAATATGCGGTAGATAGATAGCCCTCGTCGATTTCCTTTTTTTGTATAATCGCGGATCCGATCCCCATGCTTGCAAAGATGTAAGCCAGCGTTTTTACGACGTACGACATGGCCACAAGCCCAAAATCCTCCGGGCGCAGAAGTCTGGCGAGAACCATAATCGTGGCCAGAGAGATTACTTGTCTCCCTAGCTGACTCAGGGTATTCCACGCCGCTCCGCTTACTATTTTTCGCAGTATACCCATATGCCTGTACGGCTATCTTATACAAAATGACCTTCCCCCGGTTTAGTGGACACCGGGTTAGGCTGCAAGTTTAAAATAGGCTTCCTCGTATTCAGCCGGGCTTTTGTAACCCAGCGTTGAGTGCAGACGGCTCCGGTTATAGAACCGCTCAA
>JALWBF010000026.1 GCA_027016055.1 Archaeoglobaceae archaeon
GACGTATCTGTTCGGATACACCAAAGCAACGCTCTTCAATCCCTTCCTCCAGCCCTTTATGAACGGGTTTTCCTCCCTCAACATCTTTAATGCGATAGTAGTTTATATTACAGTTGCGTAGCTAAATCGATGGTTCTGGACTTCCTGTCCACGCATCTTTCCAAGGAGATAGCAAAGAAGTATGGCTACGACGAGTTCATCATAAGAAGATGGCTTAACTTCTTCGGCGAAGAGGAAACGCTTAAACTGGTTGAGGCTATGGAGAAGGGGATTCCGAAGCACATCAGGGTTAACACACTTAAAATCGACGAAGATGAACTGATAGAAAGGTTGAGCGAGAGGGGTTTCGTTTTGGAGAAGACCGAGGTTCCGTTCTGCTATAAGGTTATCGAGGAGCCGTTTTCGATCGGAGCAACTCCGGAGTATCTGATGGGCTATTACTACGTGATGGAGAAGAGCTCATGCATTCCCCCGTTAGCTTTAAATCCAAAGCCCGGGGAAACAGTTGCGGATTTCGCATCTTCCCCCGGAGGAAAAACAACTTTCCTAGCACAGCTGATGCAAAATAAGGGGGTTTTAATTGCAATAGAAGCAAACGAGGAAAGAATTCCTCCTCTAATCGATAACATTCACAGGATGGGCGTGCTTAATGCTGTAGTTGTTAAGATGAACGCTGTTAAGTTCAAAAACTTGGGAATAAAGGTAGACAAGATTTTACTCGATGCTCCGTGCAGCGGTGAAGGAGTTATTCACAAGGACAAGTCGAGGAAGACGAGTAGAGGTGCTAAGGATATAGAGTTCTGCTCGGCTTTGCAGAGAGATCTCATAGAGTCCGCTATAATGAGTCTGAAGCCCGGCGGGACTTTAGTTTATTCCACATGCTCTTTGACTCCCGAAGAGAACGAATTCGTCATTCAGTGGGTTCTCGAAAGGTTTGATGTCGAGCTTGAGGAGATCGAATGGGGAGATCCGGCTTTAACGGAGATCCCGAACACGGACATAGTGTTCAGCAAGGATATGAGTAAGTGCAGGCGTTTGTATCCGCATAAGCATGAAACTTCGGGATTCTTCGTTGCCAAGATCGTGAAGAAGGGCAACTAAAGCCATCTGCAGAGCCTTCTTTCTATCAAATCGATTACAACGTAGAGGCTTAATCCCAACAAAGCCATGGCAGAAATTCCGGCGTAGAGCAATTCGTAATCGGCGCGACTCCAAGCGTCCATTATCAGATATCCGAGCCCCATCCTCGTAGCAAAGCTCTCTGCAAAGAAGAGAACGGCTATGGCTGTTCCGACGCTTATCCTTAGGGCTGTCAGAACTTTTGGCATGACTGCCGGAATTATCACATGCCTATACACATCGAACCTGCCCGCTCCTAGCGATAATATTGAATAGACGTAAAACTCGCTGACATCCTTCACGGCATCCCTCGTAGTAACTGAGATCTGGAAGAAGAGTATCGTAGCTATTAGAGCGACCTTAGATAGATCGCCGATACCGAAGAAGAGAATGTATAGAGGCAAGAGGACTATATGCGGGATGGGATAAAGTAGGTATAAGAACGGCGAAAAAATTCTGTCGAACTTATCCTCCCTGCTCGCTATTCCCAAGGGAAAGGATAAAGAGAAAGCCAAAGCTATCGAATATAAAACCCTTATTAAGCTTATAATCGCGTGCTTAATAAGAATGCCGGCATTTTCGACCATCGCAACAGCTACAAGCTCCGGAGGAGGCAGAGCTGGATTAGATAGAATAAATGATGATATCTTCCAAAGCGTTAGCAGAACGATTAGGCTTATAAGGTAACAGACCTTCGAACTTCCCGACATTTCTCGAAGAACTCCTCCGTAAATCTGTAATTTTCATCCCCGGCGGAAGGATTCTCGATTACGGCCTTAACTGTTCCCGGGCGTGGGGTTAGAACTATTATCTTCCTTCCCAAGAACACCGCTTCCTCTATGCTGTGGGTTACCAAGATTATCGTCATCCTTCGCTCGTTCCAAAGCCTAAGCAAAAAATTTTGAAGATCTTCCCTCGTCAAAGCATCGAGCGATGAAAAAGGCTCGTCCATCAGAAGAATTCTCGGTTGAATCGCCAAAGCTCTCGCTATAGCCACCTTCTGCTTCATTCCGCCGCTCAACTGCTTCGGATAATGCTTCTCGAACCCCTTAAGCCCAAGCCTTTCGATGAGATCGCATACTATCCTTCTTTCAACCTTACGATCGACCTTCCTTATCCTCAAGCCCAAGGCGATGTTATCGTAAACGGTCTTCCAAGGAAACAATCCGTAGTCCTGCAAGATGAGGGCAACATCCCTCATCGGTTTCCTAACGACCTTTCCGTTCACCTCAACGTAGCCCTCAGTAGGCTTTAAAAGTCCGGCTATTATCAAAAGCAGCGTCGATTTTCCGCAGCCTGAAGGACCGATTATCGAGCAGCTTTCCCCCTTCTCAACTTCGAAGCTGACGTTTTTCAATGCAATCGTTCCGTCCTCGTATACCTTGGAAACGTTATTCACCGATATCATAGATTACAGAGCCGTAGGGTATCGGTTTCTTTATCAATCCCTTCTTAAGAGCCCACTCGAGATAGCGCTCGTAGAACTTCTTGGGGAACTTTTCCGGCATCGGATACTTCGGCATCGGATAGCTGTCGGCTATGCTCTTAGGAACCCTCGCTATCTTGACGAAAAGATCCCTATACTTCTTCGGATTCGAGTTTATTAGCTTCACAGCTTCTGCGTATGCTTCGAGAAATCTCTTTACTGCATCCCTGTTCTTCTCGATGAAATCGCCCCTGAATGCTATCACGGTCTGAGTTAAGCTTTCGTTGACCATGGCATCACTTATTATTAGCCTTGCCCCCTTGCTTACAGCATAGCTCGCCAAAGGCTCCGGCAGTGTTGCGGCATCTACTTCGTTATCCAGTAACATCCTGAGTCTCATCGGAATGCTCTTAACCTCAACCTTCTCGTAGCTTATATTGTATCTCGAGAGAAGCTCGTCAGTGACGTATTCAATTATCGTGTTGCTCGAGATTGCGATTCTCTTACCGTTCAGATCCTTCACACTCTTTATGCTCGAATTAGGCGATGCCAATATCGCAAATACGCCCTCTTGAGGAGTCTTACCCAAGCACAGCGAGACTATCCTGACGTCGTATCCCCTGCTTTTAAGTAAAATCACCGCAAGCGGATCCGTGATGACCCCGTCGATCTGCTTAGCCATAAGGGCTGAATCCCTCTCCAAAGCGCTGTTGAATTCCGAGATCTCCACATCTATCCCATGCTTCTTGAACAGCCCCTCCTTCTTCGCAACCACTATCGGCAGTGAGTCCTCGATCGGAAGTATTCCGAACCTTATCTTCTTCGCAGTGGTTTCGGGTTTCTGGGCGCATCCCAATAACAGTAAGGCTATTAAAATCGGAACGAGCATTCTTAGCTTCATGCTCAGAAAATGAACCGATGAACTATAAAAATTTGCTTTCCATAAAATCAATAAACAGCCGATCGAACTTTCCAGCATGAGGGTAACCCCGTGGGAGGTTGAAGGTATCGTTGATTACGATCGTCTCATTAAGGAATTTGGAATTCAGCCTTTTTCCGAAATTCTCGACAGAGTTCCGAATCCGAACCGGTTGATGAGGAGGGGGGTTATCTTCGGGCATAGGGATTACGATCGCATAATCGATGCGATGATCAACAAGAAGCCTTGGGCTGTCATGTCCGGCTTTATGCCTTCCGGCTTGCCCCATTTTGGGCATAAGATGACAATGGACGAAATAATATGGCATCAGAGTATGGGCGGAAAGGCTTTTGTCGCCATCGCTGATATGGAAGCCCATGCGGTCAGAGGACTGAGCTGGGAGAAGACTAAGGAAATGGGAATGATGTATATCAAGTGCATCGTTGCCTTAGGCTTGAAGCCCGATAACGCTATCCTATACTTCCAGTCAGCAAGCAGGCATGTCAAGGATTTAGCCTTCGAACTTTCAGCTGAGGTAAATTGGAGCGAGCTTAAGGCTATATACGGCTTCAATCCGGAAACTACGTTGGCAAGGATGTTCGTCACATCTATTCAGGCTGCGGACATACTTCACCCGCAGCTTAAGGATTTCGGAGGGCCGAAGCCGGTTGTTGTGCCGGTTGGAGCAGATCAGGATCCCCATATCAGACTTACGAGGGATCTGGCTTCGAGGATAAGCATATTCTCGTTCGAGAGAATAGATGGCGGTGTAAGGGTTAGAAGCAGGAAGGGATCGGAGTTTCTGGAGAAGCTTAAGGGTTGGGGTTTCGAATGCAAGGTTTATGAAGAACACATAGACTTCTTCGGAAATCCGGCTGAGATCGAGGAAGAGGTTAGAAGGGTCGAGCTTGAGTTGGGCGGTTTCGCATTCATTCCGCCTTCGTCAACATACCACAGATTCACAACCGGATTGACGGGAGGAAAGATGAGCTCGAGCAAACCGGAAAGCTACATATCCTTATTTGATGATCCGGAGGTCGGAGCGAAGAAGGTTATGAAGGCTTTAACCGGCGGAAGGGTTAGTGCGGAAGAGCAGAGAAGATTGGGAGGAGAGCCAGAGAGATGCACGGTATTCGAGCTGTTCACGTATCATCTCATAACGGATGAC
>JALWBF010000027.1 GCA_027016055.1 Archaeoglobaceae archaeon
TGCTGGAAGTGCAAGAGTGGTTTCCTCCTTCTAAATGTTACTATTATTCGTCTCCGACTCAGCATGAGTGTATAAAAAAAGCAAAATTTCATTATATGGACGGAAAATATCTTGTGGCCGTCTCGGACATAGAGTCCGTGGTAAAAACGGAATTTGGAAAATACGGATGCACCGGAGACAACAGTTTTGACGAAATGTTCAAAGCGTATCCGATAGAAAAAGGTCCAGGGTTTGCCAAAACCGTTCAAAGAAAAGGCGTGAAAGATCTGGCTCCAGCCATGGATTTCATAGACATTTCCACAAGAAACGTAGGCCCGAACGGAGCGGAATTTGACGAAAACAGAAGCGTATGCAGAATGAAAGTTCCAGGAAAATGCGTAAAAGACGGTTATCAATACGTCTCATCTATGGATATGTGTGTCGGACCGGCCGGATGTAACGGATATTTCAACGAAGAGACGGGGAAATGTGAAAAAAGGCCGAATGTAGACTGCAGAATTTCAGGGTTTTACTATGACGAGAACTTTGGACGCTGTGAACGTCAGCCATGGTGTCCGGGTGGATCCCTTATGCAGGTTCAGGAAGGAAACCATCTTTGCGCTTCTTCCAATTTCTCATGCAGTCACGGCTCCTATGACGATGAACTTAAAGCCTGTGTAAGACACGGACTCATAAGATCGGAAGAAAAATGTCCGGAAAGTTTTCTTACTCCCCCGGCCAACGGTATAGGTCCATGTTACGGATATGTCAATACAAGCCAATGGGAGGTGTTCGATCCTACGGAAACGGCAATGTGGCAGCGATACGGCAGTTCCGCCACTCAAATGAATAACGGCTATCCAACGGCTCTTTTGTCTTCCGGAGCGTATTCGGAAGGGTATGAGATGTTTGGAGAGATGAGAGTCAAAAAAAGCACAAGAAGCGACCCAAAAACAAACTCCAAACATTTTATGGGGATCGTCCTTGGGTATTATCCGGATGGAGAAATGTACGTTATCGACTGGAATGGCCAGGATAAACCGGAAAAAGGCGGAACAAAGGGTTTGCGCCTCGTTAAAGCAAAAATGACGGCTTCTGAGATGAGAGACGGATGGTGGAAAAGTGGAAGCAAGCTGAAAGTTTTAAAGAGATTTAACCACAATTCGTTCAATTACGATCAATGGATGCTTTTTCATGTCGTGCTACGGCGGGACAAGATAACAAACAAGCCTATGTTAATGATAAATATCAACGGACATAGCTTGACAAATTCGGAATATTGGACCAATTCATCTATAAACCAGGCCGTAAGTCTCCTTGGAATGTCGGAATGGAAAAGAGGCGTGAGACCGGGCGTTTTTTCGGCATTCCAGGATATGGTGGAATTTAGAAACCTTTATATGGTCGGAATTCCTTCCTGTCCAAGCGGATATATATACGACAGTCTAACCGTAGACGAGGAGAGGTCTCATGAAATATGCATCAAAGTTATCGACGGGATGACGGTCAATACCGATATAAACGCCTATATAGGCCCACCTCAGTGTCAGGGTTTTGGCGGATTTACCCCAAGATTTGACAAAGAAATAGGAAAATGCGTTTTTCCTCCGACATGTAAAGATTAAAGTTCCATCCTCTTTCTAAAAAGGTGGAGCCCCTCTCTAACTCCTTGCATCCGTCTCTTTGGCGAGAGATGGTTTTGCTTCTATTTTTTGATAAAATAAAAGATCTGATGCTGCGCCCTCATTAATGCAAAGGGTGCGGGTAAAACATACAAACGGTAAGGACAGGTACGGTGGCAACAAAACTTTTACAATCGTTTATTACTTTTTTAATTTTCACTGTTACCCACGCTATGGCGGATAATAGTGCATTACTCAGCGCGATACAGGCGCAAAACAGCGCTTATTCACAACCAATATTTGATCCAAGCGAAAATATATGTGCGGTAGCTCCAAGATTTTATTGCGATTCTGACGCACAGCTTACTTTCGCCGTAGAAGATTCCTGCGGGGGATCGGAAATAAATGCCTGTCCCGATGGGTATGATATAGATGTCGCTCCCGATGGAAGCATCAGATGTTCACGTTCTGTCGACTGGTGCGAACACTTCGATGGACATATAGGCGCATGCGTCAAAGAGCCGATTACCCCTTGCGATCAAATAACTTTCCTAAACAGAAGGGCTCATTTCGAATGGAGAGATGACGTGTTCGACACGACAAAAGCGACCTGTGCAATAGACGAATGCGTCGGAGGAAACAGCGACGGAACCAGATGTGTCAGCACGTCTTTCAATTACACCTGTCCCGTTCTTCTGGACGGATGGACGAACAAACCCAAAGAATGTCCGTCAGGATTTATAAAAAAATGGGAGTCCGATACGGAACCGAACTATAGTAGACGAGGGGAAAAATGTATACCCCTGAGCAAAGTAACCCCTCCTCACGGCAGAAGAGTTCTTCAAGATTACGAAACCGATCCTTTAATCGCTTCCAGTCTTCCGCACTATTTTCATTGGATGCTGTCCGGTGGCGTGTGCATGAAAAAAATACGAGTACTTCGCTGTCCTCAAGATCAAATGGCGTCAATATACTTCGAAGATACCGTGCCGGGGGGCGATGGACACTATTACGGCGAAAAAAGTACCAGTGGCCCAACCGCAGGCTTTGCCTGTAAAGCGGAAATACGATACACTAAAAACAGATGGAGAGAGGTAAGGGAAGATCAACTGTTTGACTTGCGATACAGCCAATACTCCGATCTTTTCAATAAATACAAGAATAAAATACATTGTTACATAGAAACAAATCCCGGTGTCGAGATAGTAAAAGAGGTAAACGCTTCGGGAGATCTCGTATATAAGCATACAAAATATACCCCGGGGACGTTTCGATGCTATCTCGAAGATATATGGAGTTCGGGAATAACGTATGACAACTGGAACTTCGATTCGCTCGGTTATATAAAGCTCAATTCGTGGAATAACGATTGCAGAGGCGGCTTCGGTCCTTTCGGAAGCGAAACAAAAACCGTGGTGGAACCGGAAGATAAGAGAGGGTCAAAACTACAATATCCCACTACCAAATATTACTGGTATCAACAGCAAAAAGGGTTGATGAACTGCTATTCCGGACAGGACGGCCACGGATACGACTCTATAGCCATATACAATAGATTTCGATGGGAGGAGTCCTGTCCCTACGGATACGAGTTTAATCCGAGCGTATCCGTAGCGCAACCGGAAGAAAGAGAAGGAGACAGAAGATATCAGACGGTTCTTTCGGGAGCCGTCAAAAACAAAAGATGCTACTGGAAACCCTCCATTACGGTAGACAAAATAGATTTTGACCATGATCTGTATCTCATTAAAGATTTCATAGAAAAAGATGATTTCTACTCTTTACCTCCAAAGGCCGCATGCGCGCAAAATGGATATTACCAGGACGGATCGTATTGCTATAGACCGCTGCCGGAATGTAGAGACGGAGAAAAGAAAAAGTTTGGTAAATGCTACATCAAGCTAACTGCGGCCGACGTACATTGTTCCGAAGGCTATACCTTTTCAGACGACATCGGCAAGTGCGTCCGTCCGCTGACATGTGACAGAGAGGGAGAGTCCCCCGATCCCACGACGGGGAAGTGCGTAAAGACGGTTGCGGCCCCACAGTGTCTGCATTATCACGTTCAAGGCTATCCGTTTTTGTGTGCCGACGATCATATATGTCCGGACGGAGAAGAGGTGGTTCATATAGATGGCGGCGCAAACAGCACGGCCTGTCTTGAAAACGTAGACGAAACGGACCCCGTTCAAGTCAAACAAATATGCGGCACTCCTCTATGGGTCCCCGAGGGAGGGGTAACTCTCGACAAAGAATCGGGCCGGTGTATATATTCCCTTCCGGCCTATGAAACGATGTGCGATCCCGTCTATGGATACGAAGCCGAAACTTTCGGCTCCAATATAAGATGCGTCAAAAAGATAGGAGCGGCCGGAGGCATCAACAAGGCGGACAACTGTCCGACCTTAAAAGGGTCGCACGCTTATACGGTTGATTTTTCCCAGCCCCATACCTCAAGCAACTGGCATACCATAACTTTAGATCCCGAAACCCAAAAATTGACCGTTATCATCAACGGAGAAAACGAGGGAAATCAGAACAGGGGAATTTTGTATATCGGAGACAGCCCGGTGCACTACCAGGCAGTTACGGGACTGCAAAGAGGAACGATTCTTCAGTTCAACGGCAACAAACTCTACGTCAAACCGTTCAACAGACATTCCGGTAACGGAAAAATGACTATCAAAGTCTTCGACAAGTTTGTGTTCGACCATATGTCGATAGAAGGAGGGTCGGTAGACGCCTGTATAGCAAGGCCGAGACTGATATGCTCCGGATCGTATACCCTCAACGAAACAAGAGGAAGATGCGAAGCCCATCTGGTGTGTCAGCCCGGACTTCATTGGGATGAAGATAAGAAAAAATGCGTAGGATACGTAACGGAAAACGCCCTTGATAAAACGGAGAACGTAAGTAACTGTCATGAAGATTACAGAACGAAATGCGTAGAAACGTCGGCTCACCCTCTCCGATACACCCAATACAAATGCCGAAGATCATATATGAGAATAGAGA
>JALWBF010000028.1:0-1898 GCA_027016055.1 Archaeoglobaceae archaeon
CCTGAGGCCAGCCCTTGATCCGGGTCCATTTCCGCTCAAGTTCCATCGCCGCCATGTATAAACACTTAAGTAACGATTCCTCCGTTGGAAAAACTCGCCTGCCCGCCGTAGCCTTCCGAAATTTACTATTTACGCTCTCTATAATGTTCGTCGTATACATTACCCGCCTGATCTCCACAGGATACTTAAAAAAGGCTGTAAGAGCCTCCCAATTCACTTGCCAGCTCTTCACTACGTGAGGATATTTCCTCCCCCATTTCTCTGAAAAAGCCTCCAACTCCCTCTCTGCCGCCTCAAGCGTGGCCGCCCCATAGATCATCTTGAGATCCCAAGCCAGCTCACGCCTCTCTTTCCAGGCCACATACCTCAAGGAATTCCTGATCTGATGTACTATACATCTCTGGATATCAGCCCTCAGATAAACCGCCTCTATGGCCTTCTCAAGTCCAGAAAGCCCATCCACACTGAAAATAAAAACATCCTTCACCCCTCGAGACTTCAGATCGTTCAATACACCAAGCCAAAATCGGCTCGATTCTGTCCCATTTATCCAAAAGCCTAAAAGCTCCTTATAACCCTCAAAATCAAGCCCGATCGCCACATATACCGCCTTATTCCTTACCTGCCCCTCCTCCCTGGCTTTATAAAAAATACAGTCTATCCAAATCAAAAAATACCTCTCCTTAAGCGGCCTCGAACGCCATTCCTCTATCTCCGGAAGTAGCCGATCTGTAATCTTGGAAATCAAAGAAGGGCTTACCTCAAAACCATACATATCTGAAAGAATTTCCTGAATATCTCTGGTACTCATGCCTTTAGCGTAGAGGGCTACAATCTGACCTTCAATCTCATCCAGCATGGTCTGGCGCTTCCTGATTATTTGAGGCTCAAATTCTCCCCTCCGATCCCTGGGAACTTTGATATCCAGTGTTCCAGAAGAGGTCTTAACCGTCTTGGAACTGTAGCCATTCCGGGAGTTGGCGGTATCTGAACGCTCGTATTTCTTGTAGCCCAAAAATTCTTCTAACTTCGCCTCAAGAGCTTCCTTTTAAGTACGTTGTACAAGTTCCTTAATGGTGGCTTGTACTTCTTCAGGGCGGGGAGCCTTTCTGATCTTACCCATAGTGTCCACCCTCCTTTCGTGATTTGCTCATTCTACAATTCCCACACTTGGGTGGACACTTCTGGGGGCACTTCAAAATTTTGCAAAGGTCTCGTTAAATGAAACGCTGTTTACCATTAAATTTCTCTTTCAATCTCTTCCTCTGATGGAGTTTGTATTCTATAAAGTTTAAGATGACCAAAACTAAAACCCCCAGGTCCCACACCACACCCAAATACAATACCCGCCTTTTAAAAGCCGGAGCCTTGATAGATGAAATGCGGACTTTGGTGCGCTTATGGGACGAAAAGAAAAATTCGACGTCTCTTTCGGAACTTGCTTCTCAAAATCTTCTAGGAAAAACCTCTCGAAGCAGAGAGCTAGACATTCTTAAATGTGCTTTTATTCCTAGATTCGTAAAAGGTAGGCCTCCTCAGGCCTGGAAAATTGTTCGCGCCCTCGAAGATCAAAAGGCACCTTTAGAAATTTTACGTCCCATCTATTACTGGATCACTGTTCGAAACGAACCCTTACTCTACGATTTTGTATGTGAAAGACTAGAGATAATAAGCAGGATGGTTTTTGTAGACGTGACCGAAGTAATTAATTGGATCAAAGATAAACCTGAGGAACAAAGATCGGAGTGGTCAGAGGCGACTATCAAGGGAGTTGCCAGTAAGGTTCTAGCAATTCTTCGCGATTTCAATATCCTCCAAGGAAAAGCCAAAAAAAGAATTGCTTCTTTCTATCTTCCCGTCGAAGCGTTTGCCTATCTTGCTTTTTGCCTATCTAAGGA
>JALWBF010000028.1:1908-4589 GCA_027016055.1 Archaeoglobaceae archaeon
ATTTTTCATTATCCACCGAAAGAAGAATTTAGAATGCGAAAAAATATAAAACTTTTGGCCACCAGACTTACAAACGCCGGGAAGCGAGTTCACATAATTTCTTTGGCTAGGCTTCTTTGGCAAATAATAGAAGAAACCGAGGGCCTAGAAACTATCATTGAAGACGAAAAAGATTTTGGTTTTTCCCGGGCTCAGGAAACCGTAACTACTCTCATTTCCGATGATGAATTCATGCCCATTTCCCGAGAAATAGCTAAACGTCTCAAGGGTTTAGATCCCGATACCGATGTTTGTTTTCTTGTTCGGGTGGGGGTTTTGGGGCCGGCGATTTATCGTTCAGCCAAATTGTTAAACGAATTACACGGCCAAACACTGATCCCGACTATTCTCTTCTATCCAGGGACTTCTCAGGGGGAAAGAGATTTACGCTTTTTAGGCCTCCTAAATAAGGACTCAGGGGCCTATAATTACCGGGTAAAGATCTACTGAGGGGGGTTTATGTCTCTTCTGATTAAGGACCTTTTCGCCAAACCTATTGAACGCCGTATAGAAGAGGTCATCAAGGTTGATCAGGCTGATGAGGAGACCGTTTATCAGGAACTTGAGGAATATGTTCTCACCGAGTCTATCGGAGATCATTTTTTGACCGTCTATCGAGCCATTGCCGAGGCCAAAAGGGAGCCCCATGAAGGTATAGGGATTTGGGTTTCCGGTTTCTTTGGTTCCGGAAAATCCTCTTTTGCCAAAATATTGGGCTACACCGTAGCCAATCGAGTAGTCCTCGGTAGAAGTGCTAGCGAAATTCTAAAAGAAAAGGCCCGTTTTCTTCTGAGCTCTTCTTTAGCGGAACAGTTGAGTAGCTATCTTGACTTTATCAATCAGGATATTCCCACTCACGTGGTCATCTTTGATGTCAGCCAGGAACTTGGCACGCAAACGGAAAGGCTTACGGAAATCATGTACAAGGCCCTCCTGAAAGAACTGGACTATGCGCCGGATTTTGACCTGGCTGAACTTGAAATGGCCCTTGAAGCCGATGGTGAGCTTGATCGATTTACCCAAGAATTTGAAAAAATATATGGGAAACCTTGGGCTACCAGGCGTAAAATGGCTACCCGTGCCCTTAGCGAAGCAAGTGCTCTTCTCCATCGCCTATACCCTTCTGTGTATTCTTCCAAAGATTCTTGGGCCAACACGGTAGCCAAAAGCCGGGCAGACATATCTCCTAATCTTCTTGCAGAACGAGCCTTTGAGTTGATGCGCAGGCGCAAGCCGGGTCAGGCTTTAATGTTCGTTATTGATGAAGTGGGACAATATGTTTCCCAGAGCATTGATAGAATGCTTGATCTTCAAGCCATTGTTCAGGCTTTTGGCCGAGAGAGTAAAAACCGGGTCAAAAGAGGGGAAGCTCCGGCCCCTTGCTGGATTGTGGTTACCTCCCAGGAAAAACTTAATGAGGTAGTAGATGCTCTTGGTTCCAGAAAAATTGAACTTGCCAGACTTCAAGATCGTTTTCCTATCCACATTGATCTTAAACAGTCGGATATTTCTGAAATCACGAGTAAACGTATCCTTCAAAAGAATGAGAAAGGGGCCAAAATTTTGGCCGAACTATATGAGGCCCACGAAGGCCGTCTCAAGAATATTTGTCAGCTTGAAAGAAGCGGCCGAAACACGGAAATTGCCAAAAAGACCTTCATTGACCTTTACCCTTACCTCCCTTATCAGATAGACCTCTGCATAGATATTGTCTCCGGGTTAAGGCTTCGGCGCGGTGTGCATCGTCACATCGGAGGCAGCAACCGCACCATGATCAAGCAAGCCCAGCAGATGCTCATCAGTCCGCAGACGAATCTTGCCCAAAAACCCGTTGGCGAACTGGTGACCTTAGATAAAGTCTTTGAGCTTCTTTATGCTGGCGACCTTATCCCTTCGGAGGTTACCAGGGAGCTTGATGACGTGCCCAAAAGGCTTCCCGGAGATGATATAGCCTACAAAGTAGCCAAAGCCATTGCTTTGCTTGAAGTGGTGGTAGATCTTCCTCGCACCGCCCGAAACCTGGCGGTGGTCCTTCATCCAAACGTGGAGGCTGATTCCATCCTCTCAGAAGTTGAAGCTGCGCTAAAACGCTTAATGGAAAAGCAGATAATCAAGGAAGCCGAAGATGGCTACAAGCTCCTTACCCTTCAGGAAAAACAATGGGATGAGAAGCGGCGGGAACTTTATTCCAAACCGGCAGAAAAGAAGCGCATTTTAAAAGATATGCTAAAGGATATTTTCTCTGACCCTGCGATAACAGACTACCGCTATCAAAAACGCCGTAGATTTTCCTTTGCCGTTAGGCTGAACGGTGAAGATCTTTCCCGTTCAGGGGATATTCCTCTTAATGTGTGGCTTGCTGAAGACAGAGAAGATCTTGAGGAGCTGTATGAGGAAGCGCGTAAACAAAGTTCTGAGAGGTCTAATGAATTGTTCTGGATTTTTGACTTAACGGACGAAATCGACAAGCTGGCTATCGAATTCTTCCGCTCCGAAAAAATGATTCAGGATCATCAACATTTAGCTGCCCAAGGAAAGCTTACTCCCGAAGAAGTTACCTGCTTTAACGAAGAAAAAGTCCGGCTCGACCGGTTCAAAAGAACTCTTCGCACTAAATTGATGGAAGCCCTGGCCTCTGGCAC
>JALWBF010000029.1 GCA_027016055.1 Archaeoglobaceae archaeon
TCCTCATCACGGACTGACTGGTTGGTCAAACTATTAACGTTTTCGGTTCGCTCTAACTTTACAAAAAATTTAAGTAATATAATTTTTATGTATTAAATCGGTGGTGGAAATGGTTAAGGCAATTATTTTGTGTTGCAACAATATTAGAGACAGGTTCTGCATTGGCTGCGAAAGGTGTTTAACGGCGGCAAGAGAGAGAAAGGGTGAGTTTGAGAAGTTCGATAAGGTGGACATCGTTGGAATCGTTAGCTGCGGCGGTTGCCCCGGTTTTATAGTTCCAAGGCTAAAGTTGTTCAACAAATGGATCGACGGCTTCGACGACTACGATGTTGTGTTCATCGGAAACTGCATAAAGGCTGCGATAAACTTGGGAGGCTGTCCGCTCGATTTGGGAGAGATAGTAGAAAACGTTAAAAAGCTGACTGGTAAGGAGGTCATAATAGGGACCCATCCATGGTAGCGCTCGATATAAATAAAAAGAAAAAGGAAGTTCTTAAGGCTTGGCAAAAATATTTTTTAGATAGATATCCGATCAAACCCCCAATCGAAATTACCAGCTATTTGGAGGAGTGCACGTCCAAAATCTTGGATAAGCTCATAGAATTCTACAATGGAGGTAGCTTTAAAGGAGTTGAGGAGCCTTTAGATGATCTTATGAGGTATTTGGCTTCCGACAGAAACCTTTCAGCCGGAGGTAGCATGGCTTCCATTTTTTATCTCAAGAAGATATTTCTTGATATTTTTCCAGATATGAGCAAAGATGAATTCATAAAATTAAATGAAGCGATTGATCTCCTTATATGCAAGGCTTTCGACGCTTACATGGCTTCGAGGGAAAAGCTGTTTGAATTAAAATACAAGGAGAAGGAGTATTGGCTCAGGATGGAGATGAAGGCATACGAGTTCTGTATGAAGAGATGCCCATATATTCAGAAGGCTAAGGAACTAGGTATAGAACCTTGGGATCTTCCGATGGAAGAAATTGATAGGAGATTAGCTGAGAAGAGATCCAATGAGCAGTGAGATGTAGACTATTCCAAGCATCATACTTGCAAGCTTATACATCCCCTTTGCTTCTTCTCTACTCGGCGATTTGGCAAACCTTATTGCTCTGCAGAGGAAATAACCCGTTATTAGCATTGATATTATTAGGTAAACGGGATTCAGATCGGCAACTATGTATAGCGATGGAATCAGAAACATCATCAAAATCGTGCTCAGAACTATAGCCCAAGATGCTTTTTCCATTCCAACTACGAGAGGAAACATCGGAATTCCTGCGTTTCTGTAGTCATCCTCGTAATGCATCGTTATATACCAAATGTGGGCGGGAATCCAAAGTAGAACTATTGTAGCCAAGATCAAACCGCCCAAAACGTCTGCACCCTTCACAGCAACCCAACCGGCTAAAGCCGGCATGGCTCCGGCGAAACCGCCTAGGATTATCGAGTAGGGACTCCTTCTCTTAAGCAAGATCGTGTAGATGATTATGTCGAAAAACAGTCCAAGGAAAAGAACTATGGCTAAATATACGTTGACAAAGAAGCCCAAAGCGAAGCCGAAAAGGAATAAAGTTAATCCGTAAATCGCACAACCCTTAGGACTGAGCCTTCCGGAAGGCACCGGACGGGCTTTAGTTCTGCTCATAAGAGCATCTATATCGCTGTCGAGCCACATGTTTAAGGCGGTTGTTCCGGCTATTGCAAGTGTGGTGGCAATGCAGGTTATCACAAAGTGTCTTAAATGTAAAACCTTGCCCGAAGCTACCAAATATGAGACTATGCAAGTTACCATGAGAAGCATGGTCTGCTTCGGCTTTATGACCTCCATGAACGATTTGGCGTCTGGCACAAAGACACGTGGACTTCAAGATAGATCAATGTTTCGATTTGTCAATTCTGCCATCGATTCAAAATATATCGAAGTAAGAACATCAATGTTTATTTATAATTTCAGTTCATATTTTTAGAGTCGTTAAATTTATATCGATCAAAATACTTAAGACAATTTAATGAAAAAGTTGATAATTGGATTTATATGTCTCGTATACATTGCATCTTGTTGCGTGCAACAAATGAGTGCGGAGGATGTTCTAAGGAAGGTTGACGAAAGATCGAAAAGAATAGAGGATTTAAGCGGTATTTGTAAAATCACGATGCAGTATCTGGGTCTCAACGCTTCGATGAAGTTCGAATTTGCAATAAAGAAGCCAGATAAGTTTAGAATTAGCAACAAGGGTTTCATGAATTTCACGATGATAGGAAACGGTTCAAACGTTTTGGTGATCTTTGGCAATTATGCTTTTCCTTTGAACGCTTCCACAAATAAAGAACAGGCTTATAAAGAGAAAGAACTCATGAATCCCATTGAATACATCAAGAAAAATTACGGTAACTGCACTCCTAAGCTCGTTAGCGGTGAGGGTGATTATTACATTATAGAGTTTGCAAGAAAGAACGGAACTGCCAGAGTTTGGATAGATAAGAAAATCTGGTATCCCGTAAGGATAATCGAAACGAAGACGACACCTTTTGGAAACGCTACTATGATCGTAGAGTTCGAAAATCTGAAGATAAACATTGGTTTAAGCGATGAGCTATTCAGAGTGCCGAGGAACGTTAAGGTTGTGTCAGGTTTCCGACCTGTTAAGCCTCAACCAGTGACTAAGCCGAAGAAGTATGCTGTTACGGTTAAGATTCTGAAGACGAACGATGTGTATGCAAGATATCTTGGAATAGCCATAAACGAGCACTTGTCAGATAGATGGTGGAAGAAAGGAAGCTACACGTGCAAATACATAGTTTCAAGGTATGATATCGGTAAGACTTTCAAGTGTTACACCGACAAACCTGTGAAGTATGTAGAAGTTGACGTTTCGTCTTTTCTGAACTATACATGGACAATAGAAGTAACGCTCCCAAATGGAAAATCCAAGGTGTGCACCGTCAACGCTCACACGAAGTGTATAGTAATGAGTTGATTTTATTTAATTTTTGGAGAAAAAGAGATCTTAGCTAAATCCTCCTACCCTTCACCCTCTCCATATCGAACTTAGCCTTCTCGCTGACGTGCATCACCGCAAGAGTTCCAGCCATAACCGGATCGCTCACTACGAGATCGGAAACCTTCGGCACGCTTCCGAACATGTTTAGCGATATCACCGGGATTCCCTGCTTCCTCAGCTTCTTTACCTCTTCAGCTATCTTACCACCCATTAGACCTCCAGCCAAGACCAAAACCTCCGCCCTATGTAGCCTTGCAACGGCTCTAACAGCTTCAGCCAGCTCCTCCTCGCCGACTATAGGCATGGTATCTACGCTGATCCTCTCACCCCTCAAGTTATGCCTGTCAGCTTCGCTTATGGCTCCCAATGCAACTTGGGAAACCAGAGCTCCGCCTCCGAAGATTAACACCCTCTTACCGAAAACCTTCTCGAACGGTTTTTCCTCTTCAGCTTCGATAACCGTTTCGAGCTTTCTGATATCGTTGAGCATAGCTTCGAAATCTCCTCCTTCTATTTCCAAGTAAATCAAAGCATTTCCGGCATACTCTCCATGCTTTATTATGAAAGTCTGAGCATATGTTATGTTCCCGTTGTGCTTCGCGATTATCGTCGTAACGTCTCTGAGCACACCTATCTCGTTCTTCGCTATTATTTGAATTGCTCTCAGCATAGCCTAAGCCGTTCAACCTCTCAGAATTTTAAACTTATGCAGACTTTAGGCTTGCCTAAAATTTAAATATCGCGCAAGCCGAATCGATTACTATGAAGATAGCTGTTTCTACGACGAATGGTGGGCTTGACGACAAAGTTTCAGAGGTTTTCGGAAGGGCTGTAAGCTTTACGATAGTTGACGTGGAAGATGGCGACATAAAATCAGTTGAAGTTGTTAGGAACGATTACGCCGTCAGAGGCGGTGGTGCCGGAATTGCTGTCTCGCAGTTCTTAGCTGATAAAGGCGTAGAGGTAGTTATAACGGGAAACGTCGGTCCGAATGCTTTATCCGTCTTAAACTCTGCCGGAATTAAAGTTTACAGGGCTGGAGGGATGAAGGTTAGCGAGGCCATAGAGAAGTTCCTCAAGGGCGAGCTCGAGCAGATTTTGGTTCCGAGCGATCCGAAGTTTGGAAGACACAGGAGGTCGATATGAGGATTGCCGTAGCTTCTGGCAAAGGAGGAACCGGCAAAACTACCTTAGCCGTGAATTTGGCATACTTCAACAAGGTAGATCTCTTCGATTTGGATGTTGAAGAGCCAAACGATCACATATTCTTTAAGGGAGAGCGTAAGGAGGAAGTCGTTTGCAGGAAGGTTCCGAAGATCGACGAATCAAAATGCGATTACTGCGGAATCTGCAGGGATGTCTGCGAATATAACGCGATAGTCGTTTTAAGGGATAAGATTTACACATTTCCGGAACTCTGTCACAGCTGTGGTGCGTGCTCTTACTTCTGCCCAAGGAATGCGATTGAAGAAGTTGATAAGCCCATCGGCAAGATAGTAGAAGTTGAATCCGAGATAAAGCTAACATACGGCATATTGGAGA
>JALWBF010000030.1:0-1277 GCA_027016055.1 Archaeoglobaceae archaeon
TAGAAATTATGAGGAGGCTGAGGAACAGGTTAGGGAGGCAGTTAAGCTTTACAAGGAATTTTACGATTTCTTAGCCGTTCCGTATCTCATCTTCAGACGTCCCGACTGGGACAAGTTCCCCGGAGCGGATTACACGATAGCCTTCGACACCATAATGCCCGACGGAAGAACTTTGCAGATCGGAACCGTTCATCATTTGGCGGATAACTTCGCCAAGACCTTTGATATCAAATACGAAACCCCGGACGGCGGTCATGCCTATGTTCATCAGACGTGCTACGGAATATCCGAAAGGTGTATAGCATCGCTTATAAGCATTCACGGCGACGATTTGGGACTAATTTTGCCGTTCGAAGTTGCTCCGATTCAAATAGTGATAATACCGATTCTTTACAAGGGTAAGGAAGCTAAAGTTGAGGAGCTTTCAAGAAGGCTCTTCGAGAAGTTAAAAGGCTACGGCTACAGGGTGCTGCTGGATGACAGCGATGAGAGACCGGGAGCCAAGTATTACAAGTGGGAGCTCAAAGGGGTTCCGATAAGATTCGAGATAGGGCCGAAGGAGGCTGAAAAGGGCGATGTCGTCGTATCTTTCAGGGATGAGAAGAAGAAGTTCAGCATCAGCTTCGATGAGGTGACGAAGGAGAGAATCGAAAGGTGGGCTGAGGAGTTGAAGCAGAGGCTTAGGAATAGGGCTATCGAGATGGCTAAATCGAAGATCGGGTTCTTCGAAGATCTGAATGATTTGGCGAATTGGATCGAGCGGAGGGGCGTCGGGCTTATATACCTATGCAGTTCTACGGAATGCGGTAGGGTTGTTGAGGAAAAAGCGAAGGGATCGGTTTTGGGAAGGTTCGAGGAGATTCCGGACTGGCTCGAAGGTTTCGAATACAAGGGGAAATGCATAGTCTGCGGGGGAGAAGGTTATCTGACCGGCGTGGCTAAGACTTATTAAGTTACTATTTCGCTCAACCTTCCCGTTTCCAGAGCCTTCTTTATCTCCATCATGCTCAAGTCGAGGGGATCCTCGATTTTTACGCCGTGCTTCAGCGTCAGATTCCTCATCTCTGGTGATGTTGGCCCTATGCAAGGATCCCCCGGAACCCTCATAGAAACGTCGAAGACTACGAACTCAAGCTTCGTATCGTCTTCCGGCGAATAGGCAACTGCTCCCTGCAAGCCGAAGAGCCCTATCATGCCCGGCGGATATTCTTCCTCGCAAACCCTCAGGAATTTCTCCGCCGCCTCGTAAACCATATCCTGCTTGCTCTCCCTCATTG
>JALWBF010000030.1:1287-4545 GCA_027016055.1 Archaeoglobaceae archaeon
ATTTCCTCGTTCTTAACCGGAACGTCTATCTTAAGCTGATCCTTCGCCGGCAGATTCAGAAATCCCTGCAAATTTACCTGTCTTCTATCGCTGAAGCCAACGAAGTCGAAATCGCCGAATACGTCCTTCAAAGCGTAGCTGTGGAAGTTTGCGTTGAATCTCGCTCCGAGAACGTATTCCTCAATCCTTGCCTTCTTCAAGCCTTCTTCATCAATCACACCGGCCTTTATAAGCTCTTCAGCCTGCCTGTAATAATCTTCTGGAGATTTTGCGTAGAAGAAGGCCCTTTCAAGCGGATTCTTAGCCTGCTGAACCTTAACAACAACGAGCCTGTCTATTTCTTCCGGACTCTTGAACTCCTTGGGAATCCTTATTCCAGCCTTTTTAAGCAGGTAATACTGCCCCCTCTCGAAATTTCTCTCCTCAGCCCTCAGCAGATATCTGTTGCCGTATATCGGAACTTCGAACTCCTTTTCGATCCCGTCGTAGCCTACGTAGACTGCAAAACTTCGATTTGGAATGAAGATCGTGTTTAGCTCCCTCAGTCTTTCCTGAATCTCCTCGTTAAGCATATCCTTAAATCGATCGACGACTATGAATTCATCGTAAAGGTGGCGGTTGTATTTCGTATATAGCTTATCCCTCCCCTTCTGAACAATTATGACCGTTTTGAATCCCCATGCCTTCGCGGACATTCCGATCTCCTTTGCGGAATGCGATCCGAATATTCCGATCGTTACGTCTTTGTAGTCTTCCACAAGCCTCCTAACCTTTTCGGTCATCCTTTCCATGATTCAAGTTGGTCGGGATTTGATAATATTTACTGCTCTAACCGTTCTCTCCTCAAGGTGGCTTAAAGGTAACATTTAGCCACCTTGAGGAGTTCCTCCCTCCCAACTTCATCGAGAGGCATTCGGGGGGAACGGGGGCTCCCCTCATCCTGAGCATGTTAAGGCAGGCGATAACATCTCTATCGTTTTCATAGCCACAGTTTTTACACTTCATAAGCCTCTGCCCTTTCGGTGCTAATTTACCACCACATCTTGGGCAGAGGCTTGAGGTTTTACGAGGGTTAACGTAGATGACGGGGATGCCGTTAAGCTTAGCCTTATATTCGATGAAGAATTGAATCTTCCTAAAGTTCCAAGAGTGGAGTCTGCGATTTAAGTTCCTACCTTTGTTTATATTCTTACGGATTCCTCTTAAATCTTCCATTATTATGCCGAAACCGTGTTCTTTAGCGAAATCTACGATTATCTTGGCAATTTTATGGCATAGATCGTGGGCTTTCCTTTTCTCTCTTCCGGAGTATTTCTGCATTAGTCTTTTGGACGTTATCGGCTTATACTTAGATAGCTTCTGGATCCTCCTTCTGATTTCGAAGTAGGTTGTGTGTATTGTTCTAAGTCCATGTTCAATTCTGATTATGTGCGGGTTTGTTGAGATTCCCGTTACGTTGGATTCGTTAATGTCGATTGCAATCCAATCCTTTGGATTTGTCAAATCGACTTCCTTTCTGAATGGAACAATAACTTTCTCACCGTTCATAGTAATTTCTCCGACCTTCAGCTTACCCTTCCTCCACTCTTCGATGAATCTTCGCTGATATTCCCCGTATTTAAGTCGAACGTAAACGAATTGTCTCGGTCTTATAGAAATCCTTAATCTATCCCCTTCAAACTTCACGAGCTGAGGATCAAACCTTATAAATAACTTTCTGGCTTTAGGTGGCTTTTTTGCTTCTCCCTTCCTAACTTTTCTCCTCCAAGATTTAAGCATAGATGACGCAATCTTACAAGCTGAATGACAGAAATGCGTTGAATAATCCCACCTTTGTTTCCATTCTTCATAAACAAGCTTCCTTAGCTTAGCGTAAGATGTAACATTACTTTCAAGTGCTTTCTCAATACAGAAGTTTATCATGTCCCTAAAATCCTCCAACAACTTCTGTATTACTTCATCCCTCTCGTAGCCAAACACTACCGATAACACCACATCAACCACAATAGGGTAGTAACCTAAAAAATATATAAAAGTTTCGGCGTTCTTAAAGCTACTCGGTGTTACTTAATGTTCCTTAAATCGAAAACTGCATCGAACCCTTTACAGTAGTTCCGGGTGATGACGCAACACCGTTGAATTTAAAGCATACACGGTATGGTCGCACCACCAGTCAGCCAAGCCGGCAACCGTGCCCTTTCGGGCTTTAACGTGCATATCTTGGCTAAATTCTCCGCGGGAATCATAGCACTTAAAGGCGGATGCATTTAAAGCGCTCGATGCTAAAAACTGTCCGGCTCTAACCCAAGAATCTTCTTATATATGCCGCCCTAACTATCTTCTCCTCATCCAGCTTGTCAAGATTTCGAATGATCTCATCCGTAACGGCTTTGTGCTCTTCATTTACCTCAAATTCGAATCTATCCACGGACAAACGCTTTGCGACTTCGTTCGGAATTATCTTAAGGACGTTCGGATTGAATAACTGCAGGGCATCGATTAAGTCTTCACCGCAGATTTCCATAACGAAATCCAATTCAGACTCGTTCAAACAGCTAAGTCCCAATATTTCTGGCGGTAAGCCGATTGAATACAGGGCACAGCAGAAGGGAATAGCCCTCGGCAAAGTTGAGCCGTTTAAGCTTCTTGAGTAACCGAACAAACCGATATGAAGTTTTCTTTCCCTTCTCTTCGGAACGTAATTCGCTATGCGATTTATTAAGCCAACGAGAACGGATATGAGCTTTCTGTATTCGTTCGAAGTCTTTCTGATTATATTCAAAGCTTGATCAACCTCTATACCCTCCCCCTTCCTTCTCTTGCTCTTGTTTATCTTCTCGATCCCGTTAACTACTTCCCTTTCCGGATGATCGTATTTGAAAGCGGATTGAATCGTGAACGTCTGGACGTTCCTCCACTCGTCCAAAATCCTGTCTACTGTGCTAGGTCTCAAATTCCCCCTAAAAGGTGAACTACCGAAGCCGACGATGGGATAGATCGGAATGGATAGCTTCTCTTCCAAATCTTCGAGCTTCATGAGCGCTATTTTTAACGCAAGAGTTGATGCAACCATCCCGTAATTCAAAGCCAAATCGGACTTAGCTAAAAATACCCTCTGATATTCGACGAACTTGTCGCTCAAATACCTCTCAACTATCTTGTCGCAGTTCAGAATGTAGGGTAGGTCTTCTATAAGCGGAATGACGTTTATCTCATGGGGTTTGAATTCTCCTATCCATTCTGCAATCGTTATATCGC
>JALWBF010000031.1:0-504 GCA_027016055.1 Archaeoglobaceae archaeon
TTTTCAACGTTTTATCCGAACTTAAAGATAATTTGAATGGTAAAATTTTGGTCAGCTTCGTTGCCGGAGTTAAAATCGATGAAATCAAGGAGATCGTTGGCTGTAAGGTAGTTAGAGCCATGACGAGCATATCGGCTGAAGTCGGAAGCTCGATAACGGCATACTATACGAGGGATCTAACTCCCGAAGAGGAGTTCGAGCTCGAGCTTATGCTCGAATGCATGGGAGATGTCGTGAAGGTTGAAGACGAGGAACTTCTGGATGCTATAACAGCATATTCGAGCGCTGTAGCATTCATGGCTAAGATCTTCCAATCATTCGTTTACGCCGGTTTAAAATTGGGCTTGAGCAAGGAGCTTGCGAGGAGGATGACGATTGGACTTTTCAAAGGAGCTTCCGAGCTTCTGGATCTTGAGGAGCCCGAAGTTATAATAGAGAAGGTCGCTACTCCGGCGGGAACCACCATAGAGGGCTTATGCAAGCTTATGGAGCACAGAATAGATT
>JALWBF010000031.1:514-14295 GCA_027016055.1 Archaeoglobaceae archaeon
CTTACAAACTTACCCTTAAGCCTGCGATAAAGTTCCTTAGCTCTGCCGTTCGTGAAATCCCTTTTCTCAATCGGCGTTCTATCGATTACTATCAACTTTCCGAGATCCGAAGCATATAGTGCTGCCTCCAAATTCTTAAGATTTCCGTAGCCGAACGGGATATCTGCTAAAATCACCGTCTCGGCTTTTTCTATCAGCTTTAAATTTCTCTCATGGGCTTCATCGCTTATCGGAGAAAAAGGAGCTTCGCTGACTATTTCGAAGCCTAAGCTTTTTGCTATCTCCCAATCCGTATCGAGGACGTTCAGAACTCCTGCGGAGCCTCTTTCAAGCTTGAGCATAAGCTTCGCACCGCTTCCTCCCCCGCAGATGATGTGAACCTTCGAATTTCCCACCTTCTCAAGCTTCACCGGAAGGACGTAGAACTTCCCGGTAATCGGATTCCTTCTGACGATTACGTCGACATCGAAGACATCCCTTATCGCTTCCACAACCTCTTCCGGCTTGCCAATCGCAACTATTTTACCATCTTTCATCAAAATAAGCTTAGAGCAGAACTGTAAAGCCAAATTGACGTCGTGAATTACGGCTATAACTAAAACTCCGCTATATGCTAGTTTCCTCAGCAGATTCATTATTTCGATTTGATGGTTTATGTCCAGATGGGCCGTGGGCTCATCCAAAAGCAGTATTTTCGGTTCCTGAGCCAAGGCTCTTGCGATGATAACCTTCTGCAACTCCCCGCCGCTAAGCTCTCCAACGCTTCGCCCGATCAAATATTCGCATCCGACGGTTCTCATAGCTTTTAACGCTATCTCGAAGTCTCTCTCACTTTCAAGCTCGAATCTGCCCAAATGCGGAGTTCTCCCCATTAAAACGACGTCTTCAACCTTGAAATCGAAGTTTGTCTGAAAATTTTGCGGAACCACCGCTATAATCTTAGCAAGTTCTTTAACATTCACTTCAGCGACGTTTTTTCCGTCCACGTAGATCACACCCCTTTTTGGCGTCAGAATCTTCGCGATCGTTCTTAGAAGAGTAGTTTTCCCGCTTCCGTTAGGGCCTATAATACCGATGAAATCCCCGGCTTCGGCTTCGAAGCTTATATCCTTAAGAACCTCTTCGATGTAGCCCGAGCTTACGTGCTTAAGTATGAGACGCATGATTGATGTTCGGTTAAAGCCTTAAATATCCATTTGCTCAATTTTATCGGAATGCAAAAACTCGTCGAAGCCCTTAGGGAGATAGGGATCGAAAGGTTGAACGATCTTCAGAGGGTTGCGATTCCTAAGGTAGCTGAAGGTAGGGATCTGCTGATAGTTGCTCCGACCGGAAGCGGTAAGACGGAATGCGCCATTATTCCAATTTTAAATAAAATATTGAAAAATAAATATGAGGGCATCGCTTTGATCTACATAACTCCTTTAAGAGCTTTGAATAGAGATATGCTTAGGAGATTCCATACGCTTGCAAGAAAGTTGGATTTAAGCATCGCTGTTAGGCACGGAGACACAGCTGAGATCGAAAGGCGGAAGCAGTCGTTAAAGCCACCTCAGATTCTCATCACAACCCCAGAAACCTTCCAAATTTTGTTCTTGGGAAGAAGGTTGAGGGAGTATTTGAGGAACGTTCGGTTCGTTGTGATAGATGAGGTTCACGAGCTTGCGGAATCTGAAAGGGGCGTTCAGTTAGCGGTTGCTTTGGAAAGACTAAAGGAGCTTACGAATTTCCAGATAGTCGGGTTATCCGCAACGGTCAAAAATGCTGAGGATGTGGCAAGATTCTTCGGAATTTCTGAGGTTCTAATTTGGAAGGGTAAGAAAGCATACGAATTTTACGTAATTAAGCCCGAGAAGGAAACGGACTTGGCGGAAAAGCTTGGGGTTAAAGAGGAATTTGCAAAGGAGCTCGAAGCTATAAGGGAGATAGTTGAATCTCACAAATCAGCGCTAATTTTTGTAAATACGAGGCAAACTGCTGAAGCTCTGGGGTTAAAACTCAAGCTGATTTTGGACGTTGAAGTTCATCACGGCTCTCTCTCAAGGACAGCGAGGATAGAGGCGGAAGAGAGGTTCGGTAAGGGTGAGCTCAAAGCCCTCATCTGCACATCGTCGATGGAGCTCGGAATTGACATAGGGCACATCGATGTTGTAATTCAGTTCAACAGTCCGAGGGAAGTGAGCAGGCTCGTTCAGAGGGTTGGAAGGAGCGGGCATAGGGCTGATGAGACCTCGAGGGGTTTCGTGATTGCCGGGAACTTCGACGACATAATCGAATCTTGGGTCATAATTAAGAGGGCTGAGGAAGGCGAAATAGAAGAGACGAGAATGCACGAGTTAAGCTTGGATGTATTGGCGAATCAAATCTGTGCGATCGCATTGGAATACGGTCAAATCGATACTGAAAAGTGCTACGAAATAATATCGAGGGCTTATCCGTTCAGAAATCTGAAATTCAAGGAGTTCGTTGAAGTTTGCAGCTTTTTGGCTGAGGATCGAGTTATCTCATTCGATGGCGAAATGATAAAGCCCACAAGGAAGACGAGGCGATACTTCTACGAAAACATATCGATGATTCCGGATGAAAGAAGGTTCAAGGTCATCGACATAACTTCCGGAAGAACCATAGGCTACTTGGACGAGAGCTTCGTCTCATCCTTCGAAGGAAACGTCTTTGCTATGAAGGGCGAGCTTTGGAAGATAGTGGCAATCGACGATAACGTTAAGGTTGAGCCCGTTAGGGAGGAGGGCGTCATTCCTTCTTGGGTTGGTGAGGAGATTCCCGTTCCATACGAGGTCGCTCAAGAAGTAGGGAGGGTTAGGGGATGGATAGCCGGGCTTATCGTTTCCGGAGTTGAGGAAGGGGAAATCGTCGAAATTCTTAAGGGAAAGTTTAGGACCAACGATGAAGCATGCAGAGAGGTTGTTTCGATTATAAGGGAGCAGATATTAAGGGGTTTTGCCGTCCCGACGGACTGCAGGATTACTATTGAGGGAAACGATTTGGTCGTTCTTAACTGCTGTTTCGGGCATAGGGTCAACGAAACTCTTGCAAGAATCTTGGCATTGCTTCTATCCGCGAGAAAGGGTAGCAGCGTTGGCGTTGAGGTAGATCCTTACAGGATTAAGCTGACACCGGCGAAAGCGGAGGAGGTTGCGGAGATACTCAGATCAATTGAGCCGGATGCGGTTGAGTATCTTGCGGAAAGGGCTCTGATCGAAACTAAGCTCATGCAGCGGAAGATAGTTCATTGTGCAAGGAAGTTCGGCTACCTGAGTAAATCCGCAGATACAACGAAAATAAATCTGAGAAGACTCGTTCTTAAACTCAGAGGAACGCCCATATACAGAGAAGCGCTCAGGGAGATATTCTTCGAAAAGATGGATGTTGAAAGGACAAGGGAGATCTTGCAGAAGGTTAAAGCCGGTGAAATACAGATTTCCGTTTACTCCGAACTTAGTCCGATTTCTAATGCTACGAGGAATCAGCTTACAGATCTTCTTATACCTTCGAAGCCGACTAAAGCGATATTGGACGTATTTAGGAGGAGGATCGAGGAAGAGGAGTGCATTCTTCATTGTCTTAACTGCGGATGCACGGTTAAGATGAAGGTTAAGCTAATCGAAAGCTTGGAGTGCGTAAGATGCAAGTCCAAGATGATAGCATGCATCAATGCCAAAAGAAGGCTTGAAGAGTTCAGTAAGAAAGAGTTGTTTAGAATCGCGAATCTTGTCATGTGCTACGGAAGGAAAGCGGTATATGCTTTGAATACATACGGCGTAGGAGCAGATACCGCATCAAAAATTCTTGCAAAGCCTTTCAGAAATGATGATGAATTCTTTGCGGAATTACTTGAAGCCGAAAGGAGATTTATAAGGACGAGAAGATTTTGGGATTTGTAGCGTTAATCTTCTTCGCAACTTTCACAACTTCTCCAACAACGATGAGCACTGGGCCGTTCACATTCTCTTTTTCAATAATATCGGCTATATTTTTCAGTGTGCCGAAAAATACTCTCTGATTTTTCAAAGTCCCGTTCTCTATAACCGCAATCGGCGTATCCGGGCTCCTACCAGCTTTAATTAAATTATTACAAATTTCTTTTATATTATTTCTTCCCATAAGAATTACAAGCGTTCCGTTCAAAATCGATTCACACCAGCTTTCTACACCATCCTTCCCGGTTACAACGAGTATTGAAGAAGATAGCTTGGGATGAGTAAGGGGAATTCCAGCAGAAGCCGGAACGGAGTTTATCGAGCTGACGCCGGGTATAACTTCGAAGGGTATGCCCTGACTCGCCAGAAACTCCGCTTCCACGCCGCCCCTCCCAAATACGAAGGGATCTCCACCCTTAAGCCTGACAACGACTTTTCCTTCCTTCGCAAGCTTTTTAAGCAGTTCGTTGATTTCTTTCTGCCTATATTCTCCTTTTTCACCGCACTTCTTTCCTACGTATATCAGTTCCTTCCCCATTTTCTTTAGCATCTCGATAATCTCATCTCCAACGAGTCTGTCGTATAAGATAACGTCAGCTTCTTCTATAGCCCTCAAAGCTTTAATTGTGAGGAGTTCCGGATCCCCCGGTCCAGCTCCGACGATGTAAACTTTACCGACCATTCAACCACCTTTATTTAATCACAGCCTCAAGCCAACCTAAAACTTTTTTGTTTTTTAGATTGTAATTAAAGCCAATTTTATCAAAGTCAATTTCGAAAATCTTATATATGATCTTATAAAGATAGATATTACAGCTAATCAGGAGGTGAACGGATGGCTGATGTCGAGTTGCCCGAGACTCCTTTGCTTGATGAATTAGAAAAAGGTCCGTGGCCCTCTTTTATAAAAGAGATTAAGAGAGCTGCAATTGAGCAAGAGAAGGCTATGAAAGCTGGTAAAAAGATTAAGCTACCTGGTGCCGCTAAGGGTCTTTTGAAGGTTCTTGAACTTGCATACGAGGAGAAGAGAACTCACTGGAAGCACGGTGGTATCGTTTCAGTTATCGGATACGGTGGTGGAGTTATCGGTAGATACTGTGACCTCGAAGATAAGGTTCCAGAAGTCTGGCACTTCCACACAATGAGAATTAACATGCCCGCTGGCTGGTTCTATCAAACGAAAGCATTGAGGGCTATTTGCGATGCTTGGGAGAAGTGGGGTTCCGGTTTGACGAACTTCCACGGTTCGACTGGAGACATAATCTTGCTTGGAACCAGAACTGAGTATCTCCAGCCGATGACCAACGCTTTGGCATACCTCGATAAGCTCTATGGCTCGCCAGCGCCGTTTGACATCGGTGGTTCCGGTTCAGACTTGAGAACTCCTTCAGCGTGCATGGGTCCGGCGTTGTGTGAGTTCGCTTGCTACGACACATTGAAAGCGTGCTACGAGTTCACGATGAGATATCAGAACGAGCTCCACAGACCGATGTGGCCTTACAAGTTCAAGATCAAGTGCTCTGGATGTCCGAACGACTGTGTTGCTGCTAAGGCTAGATCGGACTTCGCTATCATTGGAACTTGGAAGGACGAAATCCAGATCGATCAGGAAGCAGTTAGAGAGTATGCGAAGGTAATCGACATTGAAAAGCAGGTAGTTAAGAAGTGTCCAACTGGTGCAATTAGCTGGGATGGCAAGGAGTTGAAGATCGACAACAGAGAGTGCATAAGGTGCATGCACTGTATAAACGTGATGCCGAAGGCTTTGAAGCCGGGTAAGGAAAGGGGAGCTACGATTCTCATCGGCGGTAAGGCTCCGTTCGTGGATGGAGCGATCATCGGTTGGGTTGCAGTTCCATTCATACCGGCGGACGAGTTAATTGAAAAGTGCTGTGAGATGCTGGAAGCTATCTGGGAGTGGTGGGACGAGGAAGGTAAGTTCAGAGAGAGAGTTGGAGAGCTCATCTGGAGAAAGGGTATGGATGAGTTCCTGAAGGTCATCGGTCAGAAGGCAGATGTTAGGATGGTTTACGCTCCGAGAAACAACCCGTTCATATTCTGGAGAGAGTTGCAGGAGTGATTTTGGGAGGTGTTTTGTGTGGTTGCGCAGGAAGTTGAGAAGGAACCGGAAGAGACTGTGGAGGTAAAAACAGATTTTGGACCACCGCACTATGAGATAATGCTTCATCCGATAATTAAGAAGAACTACGGAAAATGGAAGTATCACGAAGTTGTTAGGCCGGGTGTCATTAAGAGAGTTGCGGAATCGGGAGACGTTCTATACGTCGTAAGATTTGGATCACCAAGGTTGCTCAGCATCTACACCGTCAGAGACATCTGTGACATTGCCGACAAGTATTCTGACGGCTATCTCAGATTTACGAGCAGAAACAATGTTGAGTTCTTCCTAACCGATCCTGACAAGATCGAGCCTCTCATTAAGGAAGTTCAGGAGAAGCTGGGATTCCCGTGCGGTGGAACTTGGGATGCTACGAAGGGTGAATACGGATTAACGAACATCGTTCACACTCAGGGTTGGGTTCACTGCCACACGCCGGCTACGGACGCTTCGGGCATCGTGAAGTCGGTTATGGATGAGTTGTATGACTACTTCACAGACCACAAGCTCCCAGCCCTTTGCAGAATTTCACTGGCTTGCTGTGCGAACATGTGTGGTGCAGTCCATGCATCTGATATATCGATGGTCGGTGTTCACAGGAAGATACCCAGGATCGATGACGATGCTGTAAGGAGGACGTGTGAGATTCCATCAACTGTAGCCGCATGCCCAACTGGAGCTCTGAAGCCGGACATGAAAAGGAAGACGGTAATCTTGGACAAGGACAAGTGCATGTATTGCGGTAACTGTTACACGATGTGTCCGGGAATGCCGATCTTCAATCCAGAGAACGACGGTGTAGCGATCTTGGTTGGAGGTAAAATCTCAGATGCGAGGTATCCACCACAGCTATCGAAGGTCGTAGTTCCATGGTTGCCGAACAACCCGCCGAGGTGGCCAGAGGTAGTTCAGACCGTCAAGAAGATCCTCGAGACTTGGGCAACGCATGCTGAGAAGTATGAGAGAATTGCCGAGTGGGTTCACAGGATTGGCTGGGAGAGATTCTTTGAGCTGACTGGCTTGGAGTTCACTGAGAAGCTCATCGATGACTATAAGAGAACACCATACATCTACGCATCATACAGAGCTTCGGCTGCATTCAGATGGTAAAGTGTATATACACCTTTTTCAAATTTTTATATTGGTGACCTAAAATGACTGAGGAGATTAATAAGGAGGAGTTGAAGCAGAAGGTTTTGGAGCATCTCGCAAAGAAGCCTTGGCAGGTTAGAGACCTTGCAAAAGTCTTGAGGGTCAAGAAGAGAGAACTCGATAAGATCGTTCAGGAGCTTATAAACGAAGGAAAGGCTGCGTATTGGTCTTCGGGTTCGACAACCTACGTAACTACAAAGGAAAAGCTTGAAGAAATGGAAAAGAAAAGATCTGGAACGTGATCTTTTCTATTCTTTTTACACCACATTTTCAATTAAAAAAACAAAAAAATTTAAATACATGCTGACTATAGCGTCAAAAGGGTGATACTATGGTAGAGATTAAGGTGGATCCTGACAAGTGTGACGGTTGTGGAGAATGCGTTGGTGTTTGTCCGGCGGAAGTTTACGAGATCGGTGAAGACGGAAAATCCCATCCAGTAAGACCGGAAGACTGTCAGGAATGCTGTTCTTGTGTTGAAACTTGCCCGAACGGCGCTATAACTGTCGATGTCTGCGAGTAAACCTTAACTTTTTTTATTTATGAAGGGTTATATCCTTGAACCACGCCTTTTGAAAAGGCAATTGTCGAAGATATATTCGATAGATTTATAAATTGTTCGTGTTAGTAAACGATTATGGACTCAATCATAAAGGCGTTAGCAGATAAGATCTCCGGAGACATCGTTTTTTCGGATACTCCCGGAAAAACCATTAAAAAGTGGAGGCAGATCTTCGAGATTTCTCAAAAGGAGCTGGCTCAGAAGTTGGGAGTTTCTCCTTCCGTTATCAGCGATTACGAAAGCGATAGGAGGAAATCGCCGGGTGTAAACTTTATCAGAAGGATAATAGAAGCTATGCTCGAAATAGATAAGGAAAGAGGATACAAAACCGTATCTAAGTATAGGGATCTTCTGAGCGGTTTTAAGCTTGATGTCATAATAGACATGAGGGAGTTCGATGAGCTTATTGACGTAAATGAGCTTGCGAAAGCCGTTGATGGTGTTATGCTGACGAATTTCGATAAGCTCATCAGCGGTTATACGATCGTGGACAGCATCAAGGCTATACTTTCCCTAAACGCCTACGACTTCTACAGACTCTACGGTTTTACAACCGAAAGGGCTTTGATATTCACCAAAGTATCGACGGGCAGATCGCCGATGGTTGCCGTTAGAGTAGCCAATCTGAAGCCGGCTGTGGTCGTTCTTCATGGCATAAACGCTGAGAATGTTGATGGAATAGCCGTTAAACTCGCTGAAATCGAGAGGATTCCACTCATAGCAACTCAGATGCCGCTCGATGACATGATCAAGGCTCTGAGAAATATATGAGGTGATCCCATGGTCGGTATTGTCTCTTACGGAACATACATTCCGAAATACAGAATCAGGGTAGAGGAAATAGCAAGGATATGGGGGGAAAATGCGGAGACGATAAAGAACGGATTGGGAATTCTGCAGAAATCCGTTCCTGATTTCGACGAAGATACCGCAACGATTGCGGTTGAAGCCGGGAGGGAAGCTGTTAAAAGGGCTGGAATAGATCCAAAGGAAATAGGAGCCGTATATGTCGGAAGCGAATCCCATCCTTATGCCGTGAAACCTACTGCTACGATAGTCGGCGAAGCTCTTGGAATCGGTAACGAATATTTCGCTGCCGACTTGGAATTCGCTTGCAAGGCTGGAACGGCCGGAATCCAGATATGCATGGGACTCGTTAAGGCTGGGATGATTAAATACGGTTTGGCTATAGGTGCAGATACGAGCCAAAGCAGACCCGGGGATGCGTTGGAATATTCAGCGGCAGCTGGCGGAGCCGCAGTTGTAATAGGAAAAGACGGCGTAATAGCGGAAATAGAGGGAACATACTCCTTCACTTCAGATACTCCGGATTTCTGGAGAAGGGAAGGTCAGCCGTATCCGAGCCACGGTGGCAGGTTTACCGGAATACCGGCTTACTTCAGGCATATAACTTCAGCGGCTAAAGGGCTTATGGAGGAACTGGGCTTGAAGCCGTCCGATTTTAGTTACGCCGTCTTCCATCAGCCTAACGGGAAGTTTCCGGTTAGGGTGGCGAAGATGTTGGGATTCAGCACGGAACAGATAAAGCAGGGACTGCTGGTTTCGCACATCGGAAATACGTATTCCGGATCATCCATGCTCGGGCTTTGTGCGGTTTTGGATGAAGCAAAGCCGGGCGAAAGAATTTTGCTCATTTCATTTGGCTCTGGAGCCGGAAGCGATGCCTTCTCATTGATCGTTACCGACGAAATCGAGGACTTCGAAAGAACGCCGAAGGTCTGGGATAAGGTTATGAGCGGGGAGTTCATAGATTACGGGCTCTACGTTAAGCTTAGGAGGAAGATAAAGTTCGGGTGATAGCATGAGAAGGGTTGCCGTTATCGGCGTTGGATGCTCGAAATTCGGGGAGCTTTGGGACATGAGCTTTAGGGATATCGTCCTCTCAGCCGGGATCGAAGCGCTTGAAGATGCAAATCTCGAAGGCAGGGAAATCGATGCGATATACGTTGGGAACATGAGCGGCGGAAGGTATCTTGCTCAGGAGCATATATCCGCATTGATAGCAGATTACGCCGGTTTAGCTGAGTTGCACATCCCTTCAACGAGGGTCGAAGCCGGAGATGCAAGCGGAGGCTTGGCTTTAAGGCAAGCATATATGGCTGTGGCTTCCGGCATGCACGATATAGTCATAGCGGCCGGGGCTGAAAAAGTGACAGACGTTGGCGCTGAGATGGCTATGGATATCCTATCCTCTTCAGCGGATAGGGAATGGGAAGTGTTCTGCGGTGCAAATCTTCCGGCTCTGTTTGCTATGATCGCAAGACTGCACATGGAGAAGTTCGGAACTAAACCGGAAGATCTTGCTAAGGTCAGCGTTAAGAATCACAGGAACGCAACGCTGAATCCGAAGGCACAGTTCAGAAGGGAGATTTCGCTCGAAGTCGCTCTGAATTCACCTTACGTAGCAGAGCCGTTACGATTGTTCGATTGTGCTCCGATTTCGGACGGAGCTTCGGTTGTTATATTGGCAAGCGAGGAGGTTGCAAGGAAATACACAGATACTCCCGTTTATATCTCAGCATGCTGTCAAGCCAGCGATTACATAGCTCTGCACAGCAGAAGGGATATAACAACGATGGATGCCGTCGTTTACGCTTCGAAGCAGGCTTACAAGCAGGCCGGTATAGAGCCTAAAGATATAGATGTTGCGGAAGTCCACGATTCTTTCACGATAGCAGAAATAATCGCATACGAAGATCTGGGATTCGTTGAGAAGGGAAGGGGAGCTGAGCTGATAAGGGAAGGAGTTACGGAGCTCGACGGAGAAATTCCGGTTAATCCTTCGGGCGGTTTGAAGGCTTGCGGGCATGCCATAGGAGCTACGGGAATAAGGCAGGCTGTGGAGATAGTTCTTCATCTTAGGGGGGATGCGGGAAAGAGGCAGGTTGATGCCGAAAGGGGTTTGGCCTTGAACATCGGCGGAACCGGAGCAACTGCGGTAGTTACGATCTTTGAGAGGTGATATAATGCTTCCGAGGTTTTGGAGAAAGATAAAGTATAGGTATAATCTTGTCGGAACATATTGCGAGAACTGCGGGACTTATTACTACCCGCCACGCAACCTATGCCCGAAATGCAGGAGGAAGAGCAGGATAAAGGAGGTTCAGCTTAGCGGGAAAGGGAAAGTCATCAGCTACTCCATCGTCCACGATGCCCCGGAGAACTTTAAAATGATGAAGCCATACGTCGTAGCTTTGATTCAGCTCGATGAGGGGCCGGTGATTACTTCCCAGTTGGTATGCAAGCCTGAGGAGGTCAAAATCGGGATGAGGGTGAAGGCGATCTTCAGAAAATACGGCGAAGAGGGGGAGAGCGGGATAATATACTACGGAACGAAGTTCGTTCCGGATGAAAAAATAAGTTAAACTTCCAAACTTTCTCCCGGCTTTAGAATTACGACTTTAACCCCCATTTTCTCCGCTTTCTCCTTAAACTCCTCAGGATTCTGCTTTATCGGCGGGAAAGTATTGTAGTGCATCGGAATTACTATTTCGGGCTTTATCAGCTCGACAGCCTTAAGAGCTCCTTTTATACCCATGGTGTAGAAATCTCCTATCGGAAGCAAAGCAACCTTTGGCTTGTATAGCTCTCCTATAAGCTGCATATCCATGAATACATCCGTATCTCCGGCATGGTAAACGCTCACGCCATCCATTTTTACAACGAAGCCCACCGGATCTCCGGCGCTGATTATCTCGCTCTCAACGACATCAGCTGAGTGAACGGCTTTTACCATCGTAACCTCAACATCCTCAATCTTTGCCGTTCCTCCGATGTTCATTCCGATCGTTTCAGCCCCTTTCCTGCTGAGCAAAACCGATAGCTCGTATATGCAGACTATCGATGCCTTGCATCTCTTTGAAATTTCGACTGCATCGCCCAAGTGATCTCCGTGTCCGTGAGTGACTAAGATCAGATCCGCGTCAACTTCATCCGGCTTAACCGGCGACATGGGATTCCCGCTCAGAAACGGATCTATGAGTATCTTCTTCGATCCCTCAAGCAGAAATGCCGCGTGCCCGAACCACGTTATCTTCATATTATTATATAATGCATGGTCATATAAAAATGTTCCGTTACATATTTAAATTTTGAAGTCGTTGAGCTTCTATGAGATCGTTTGCTTTGCTACTGATTCTCTCTCTTCTTTTTGTAGGTTGCTCCGGGAAGATTGCGCACAAAGCTATGCCAACGACATCGGTTTCCGAAAAACCGAGGGTTTATTTTTTCTACAGCCCCAAATGTCCGGCATGTAGAATGGTAGAGCCATACATGAAGCTGCTGAGGGAGAAGGTTAAGGATGTGCATTTCGACTTCTGCAACGTTAACGATCTAAAAAACTGCTCGAAGGAGAGCATAATGGTCGCCCACATGTATCCGTTCGAATACATTCCGACTGTGATCTTAATAGCCGGAAACAACGTTACAAAGCTTACCGGCAGTTACGAAGTTTTAAGATTGGGCAAGATTCTCGAATCCTACGGCATAAAAACGCCCAAAGTTATTTTCGGGAACGTAAGTTATAGCGTCGACGAATGCATAAGATGTCATGAAGAAAAACATATTCCGCCGCCGTCGAACTTCACATGTTCCCACTGCTGCCATAAAGCTCGGACGTGATTACGACTTCATCGCTCGGAGTTTCGGCAAGATTCGTCCAAACAACCTTACCGTATTCGCTCCAAATCCCTTCAACCTCTTTCAGCGAATCCTTGCTTCCGAAAGCAACAAATGTTGGTCCGTTGCCGGAAAGCCCGCAGAAGCATTCCAAATCCCTTACCTTTTCAATAACCTCAAACGGGTATCCGATCCTGTCGCAGTAGTGCTTTGAGTTTAATATCATCGCCTCTCTGTAATCGCCGTTCAAAGCCAACTCTACGGCTTTCTTAACGAGTTTGGGATTCCTTCTTATCTCATCGAGCGAAATTTTTCCTCTTCCCCATCCCGGAATCAAAATTAACGCCTTAGCACGTTTGAACTCCCAGCTTATCAACTTCATTTCCTTGTTGTTCGAAATAACTATGCCACCGAGAAGAGATGCGGAAGCATCATCGAACGCTCCGGTGTAGCTTATTCCGAGTTCGAGCGAGAGCTTCGCGTTAAGCCTTAAGATTTCGTGAGCGAGCAATCTAATGCCGAGATGCTTGTATACAGACAAAAGAAGGGCGTTCATGAAGGCGCTGCTGCTCCCCAACCCGCTACCCTTCGGAATCTCGCTTTCTACTTCCACAGCACCCCTAATTCCGAACTCGGATAAAACTCGATCAACAATTTCGCTCTTCTTCTCTTCCCCGTTTTCGATCAACAAACTACGCTTTAGGTCATCTTCGACCGAAAGCTTAACCTTTGTAAGCATATTTAAGCCGAATGCGCTTCCGTAGCCCAAAGCCAAGGCGTTGATTATAGTCCCAGCCGCGTAAGCCTTCGACTTCATGCTTGACAGTTCAACCGAAGTTATATAACGATCACCGACATCGATTTTACGTGATCGCTCTGCTTATGTGCGGCGGAAGGGGAGAAAGGCTCGGAATGGGTGAAAAGCCCCTCGTCAGGATTGAAGGGAGGTATCTGATAGACTACGTGCTCGACGAGCTATGGTTTTGCGAGGTTTACGGCGTCACTACGGCTTTTACTCCCAAAACCGAACATTACTTAAAGTCTCAGGGGGTAAGATGTCTCAGAACATCCGGAAAAGGTTACATCGAAGATTACGTTGAGGCAATTCTTAAGCTCGGTCTTTTTGAGCCAATTTTGATAGTTTCAGCCGATCTTATAATTCTGCAGAAGGATTTAATTTTGAACGTCGCCGAATTCTACTTTAAAATCGATAAGCCAGCCTTGAAGGTGGTAAACACGAACGGCGAGCCCGTTGGTATAAACGTCATCGACGGAATGTTTTACGATTGCGTTCAGGATGAGGAGCAGTATGTAGTCGACGATAACAAAGTTATAAATATAAACACGCCCGAAGATTTAATGAGGGCTTTAT
>JALWBF010000032.1:0-1039 GCA_027016055.1 Archaeoglobaceae archaeon
CATTGGGACCAATAGGGGGGTGCGCACTAGGGAGCAGATAGAGATCATCATTGAACAGGCCACGGTCCCGGTGGTAGTGGACGCAGGGCTCGGGGCCCCCTCCCATGCAGCAGAGGCCATGGAGATGGGGGCAGATGCAGTGCTGGTGAATACTGCCATTGCCGTATCAAATGATCCGCCCCTCATGGCAATGGCCTTTAAAAAGGCAGTAGAGGCAGGTCGCGAGGCCTACCTTGCTGGCATACCAGAAAAGAGTCTAAGGGCACAGGCCTCTAGCCCTTTGACTGGATTTTTGAGGGAGTAATATGAGCTTCTTAGATCTCATAAAGGAATTTCACCCTGAGGATGTTCGAAGCGCCATAGAGGCCAAGGGACCAAAGGACGTGGAATATGCGCTACAGGCAAGGCGCCTCACCCTTGACGACTTTATGGCACTCCTCTCTCCTGCTGCCGAGGAGTACCTCGAGGAGATGGCCCAGGCCTCCCATGCCATAACAGTCAAGCGATTTGGAAAGACCATCTTGCTCTATGCCCCCCTTTATATATCCAATGAGTGTTCCAATTCATGTGTCTATTGCGGTTTTAATGTGACGAACAAGATACCCAGAAAGACCCTAAGCCTTGATGAGATAGAAGAAGAGGCAAGAGTGTTGAGGGGTCATGGATTTAGGCACGTACTCCTCCTCACAGGCGAGGCCCCAGATCGATGTGGCCTAGATTACATTGAAGAGGCAGTTAGGCGCATAAGACCCCTTTTCAGTTCCATTTCAGTGGAGATCTATCCACTCGATGAAGACGGTTACAGGCGTTTGATCAATGCAGGGGTGGATGGGCTCACTGTGTATCAAGAGACCTATGACAGGGAACTCTATCTGAGGCTTCACCCAAGGGGAAAGAAGAGAAACTATGCCTGGCGCCTCCTCACCCCAGAGCGGGGGGCAAGGGCCGGGATGAGGAGGATCGGCATAGGCGCACTCCTGGGGTTGAACGACTTCAGGATAGATGGATTCTATACGGGCCTACACGCCCTTTACCTACA
>JALWBF010000032.1:1049-4489 GCA_027016055.1 Archaeoglobaceae archaeon
CACAAGGCAGATGCAGCCGGCCAGTTCGAGATAGATGACAAGAGGAGCCCAGAGGACGTATTCGAGTACCTCCGTGCCCATGGGTACGATCCTGTGTGGAAGGACTGGGATTCTGCCTTTTTGAGTAATTAGACCTGGTATGGCTCGGAAAATAGATTTTGTTTTAAAATTCTCCACATATTTGATTACCAACAGACATCTGCTCCCTCCAAAAAGAGACCTTGTAGAGACAGTTGAAGAGGCATTGAGAGGTGGGGTGGGCGCGGTACAGCTCAGAGAAAAGGATTTATCCTCAAAGGAACTATATAGGCTTGCTCTTGAATTATGCGACATAACACATAAATATAATGCAATTTTTATTGTAAATGATAGGCTTGATATAGCAATGGCGGTTGGTGCAGACGGCGTTCATCTCACCACCCAGTCATTGCCGATCAGGATTGTAAGGCGAATAGCAGGAGAAAATGTAATAATTGGGGTATCTACCCATTCTCTAGATGAGATTGAAAATGCGAAGATTCAAGGGGCAGACTATGTAACCTTTAGCCCAATATATTTTACTCCCTCCAAGGCCAAATATGGGCCGCCCCAGGGCATTGAGGCCTTGAGTGAAGCCTGTAAAGTTTCAGGAGATTTGTCTGTGATCGCCCTGGGAGGCATTACAAAGGATAGGGTAAAAGAGGTTGTAAAGACAGGGGCATCAGGGATTGCAGTGGTATCTGCTATCATGGCCGCTGAAGATCCATACAAGGCTTCAAAGGAACTTGTCATGAGAGGTAGTTCCATTTTTAAATAAAATGAAAATGAATGTAGATGCAATTTTTGAGTTTGTTTAACCATCCTTAATTGCAATCAGCAAAATCACTTTACCCAAAGGAACCTATTATATGGGAAATGCCACCTGTAATCCTGTGGATTAGACGTTTCAGCCGTAGGAGTGGGTTAAATATATTTTCGTGTTCCTGGGTGTAACCTCCATAAAGGTCTGAATGGTAAGAGGCCTTTTCTCCAAAATCTTGGGCAAAGGTCGATTTCTCTAGGAGAGGAAATATACTTTTTAGCGTCTCTACAGCATCTTCTACTTCTAGGTGAAAAATGGCCTCTAGGATCTCTTCCCGAGTGGTGCCTTGCTGTGGGCTGAACTCTGGGATCTGAATCGCTAGAGTAAAGATTTGATAAATGATGGCCAGACGTAATCCATGTAAGATTTCAATGGCTTCTCTTAATTCTTCGTCCATCCATAAACCGTCCCCATGATACAGGCAGTCTGTCCGCAACGGCAATTTTTTTTGTGTGGCCTTTGTCCCTCTAAAAGTTTCAACTAGGTCCAAAAGGTCACGGTAAAAAAAACGGCCAACCTGGGAAAGGTCGGAAAATCTACTCATTTTTTCTAGATGGTCTGCCACTTCTTTAATTTCCTGGGCGTGTTGGGGGTTAGGTGCTTTGGAGGCAAGCATGAGCCAAAATCCTGGATCAAGTATGGCTAGATAGCCAAGAAAGGCATATGGATCACAAAAGGATAAAGCGTATTCAACCATGGACATCAGAAGGGAAAATCTGTCAGACTTTTCAGTTAAGTATTCAAATCTTTCCGGATCTTTTTTGATGGCTTGTCCCACTCCTCCCACTGTGTTTGCCAGAAGCCCCAATTGATGAAGAATGGCATTATGTGGAATGGCTCTGACATCGGCAGCAGAAAGTGACTGTGGTTTTTCAGATTTTTGTCGTTTAAAGGCCCTGGACCCAGTGGGCAGGAGGAAATTTCGTCCATATTTCTGTAATAGTACTGCATAGTTTTGATCCTGCATTATTTTTTCATTGAATTGTTGAATCGTCACAAAAAATTCTGAAGTGTAGTCGAAATGTTCATAGATAGGATCATCCCTGCCATACCCATCTTGTAGGAATTCTACAATCCTAGTGAGCACTGCAAGCGCACAATATGGATTCAAGAGAAATACATAACCATCACCTCCCTGAAAGGATATTTCTTCCTTTAACTTGACCCCTCTTTCAATAAATTCGTGGCGACTTTTGGGCGACATAAGATACTGAAGTCTTTTGGTGAAACTTCCTGGATGAGTACCTCTTCCCATGGATTCTCCATGGGTGTTGAATATCACCACTTCGATGGCATTCAAATTGTGTTTATCAAGGGTCTCAGCGAGTTTAAGTCTAAAATTTTCAATGGCAAAAGATGCAGCAGGTTGACCTAAGTGTCTGCCAGCATCTGAGAATCCCGTCTGGACGCATAGCCTGTTTCTTGTAATGATATAATTTTTGAAATGTTCATTGGCAATCATGCCATCGACTATCTTTGCTCCTCGCAGGAGTGCTCGTGGGGTTTCAAATAGAGGAGAGATGTCGATTTTATCTTCAACCTGAAATAGTTTGGCAAAATATAGGGCTGCAATGGGTGTAAAGCTACTTTCTGTTTCTGCCATTAGAAATCTGATTGGGGTTTCAGAGTCAATATATTTGAAAATTTGACTCACTAACATGAACAGACGTTTCGCGGTAGTCCTCTCAGCTATTAAAGAGCCGAAATTTATGGTAACTGGGTTTGTGGCATCTATAAGACTGTTTAGTGCCTTTAGGTAGGTCCTTTTGTTGCCAGGATCTTCAGGGTCGGTTTCCATACCTATTAGGTTTCTAACTGCATTATGAATCTGTTTTGCATTTAATCTGACGTGGATGTGAGATACGCCTAGGCCGAAATTTTCCATTTCTGCCCTTAAAAGGCATAACCTTTGACGAATGAGTGGTAAGTCACCAGCGCTTTCTATTGCCCTATCTAATAGGTGTACAAGATCTGAAGGTCTCACAAGCCTCTTGGACAGGCCGTTAAACATCTTCTTTGAAATTTTTCTTAACGTATGGAGATATTCATTCGCTTCACTGGATGCCTGTTTGAATGCCTCTATCTCTTCATCTGTGCCTGTTAAGTTCATATTTAATATGGAGAGTATATGGGCTAGTATATTTCTTAGGGCCTCTGTTTTTGAGTTTATTGGGCAAAGCTCTATGATATTGAGAGTGGATTCGGAGTACCTCCTAAGAGCAAGTTTTCTTTCTTCCAATCTAAAGGCAAATGACTGAGTCCAAGCAATATCCTTTCTTCCATCAAGGTCATAGCCCACCCAAGAGGCAGCAGTGACAATCTTTGGCCTTAATTGCCACCATTCATTTGGATAAATTTGTGCGGCCTTTTTAAAAAATGTTTCATAGAGCCTGGTTATGGCTTGTCTTAAATTTAATATGGCATCAATGGCCAAAGAGTGTTCTTTTTCGATGGTAATTTCACTATCTGGGACATGCTCCATTTGGAATACTTGTTCAATAAGTCCTTTGATTTGTACTTCATCCAATAAGACACCTGTGAAATTGCGCCTACTCGCTAAATCTGAGAGGATGCGAAGGAGTTCGTCTTGTAAGGAAAA
>JALWBF010000033.1 GCA_027016055.1 Archaeoglobaceae archaeon
GATCTACGTACTCTATGTCGCTCAGAAAAGCTCTAGCTTCTTCTCTAATCCCTATATTCTGCTTTAACATAGAACGTCACCAACAAAAGTTATGAAAAAGAATAATTTTTAACTTTTGCTATTTTATCAAAATAAAGATTTTTATAATGAATACCGAAAACTTACGAGCCTGTAGATTAATTCCTGGTCGATACAGGATCCTGCATTGGTCCAATCTGAAGAGGGTTATAAGCAATAGCATCTAAGCTGTAAACTATAACAGATTGAGCGAGATATCTCGGTTTTGGAATTACAGGTTATAACTCTCGAGCTTAGTAACACTCTAAGAAGCTACGATAAAAACTCTTCGATGAACGGGATTATGGAATCTAAAGCCTTTAGGAATTTTTCTCCTTTAGGCGTTAGATAATGCTGTTTGGGTTTTTTGTAGTAATAAGGAACAGGAGCGTTGCTGTTTTCGGTTCTGCTTATGATTCCCTTTTTTTCCAAAATGTCAAGATATTCTATTAAAGATACTTTAGGATAATCGAGCTTTTGGTGCAGCTTGTTCGTTGTGATTCCCGGATTCTCCTTTATAGTCTTAAGGGTTTCATGTAACCTAAGCAAGGTAACGAATGGCCACTCCAACCTCGTTCCCATATTAATAGTTAATCATCATGAACTATATAAAGGTTGTGCTTCTGAACTAATATAAGTTCAAGCAGGTGTCCATAAAATAGTTCAAAAATTGAACTATAATTTGTGGACCGCCAAGTCACCTGCCTGAACTAGTATAGTTTAACAAGCTGAACTTAGTTTTAATAGTCCAACTTGTTGAACTAAATTAGTTTAAGCAGGTGTCTATAACCGGGACTAAGTCCCGGTATTACTATTCCACATTGAAATAAAAATTCTGAGATGCTGTTAATTAACATGGGTTCAGAAAGGAGATTTCGGAAAACAGAGCAATTTCCGGCGAGATATATTTCCGTCTGATAAAGTCATTTACTCGAAGATGATCCAGATGTATTGCTCGATGAAAATTTCGCAATCTCGCAATTTTACAAAAATGGGGAATAAAAATAGGTTCTAATGAGTAAAGAATCGTATAATCCAAGGAAACGCCAAGATCAAGATGATTACTAATATCGTCCACCAGTCTATAAGACCCACACATGGTCCGATTTTAGGCTCAGGAGGAGGAGGCGTTCGCGGTGCGATCATTCAATTCCTCCTTTACACTAATCAAAATTTGAAACTGATCATGAGAATAAATAGAGTAAGGAGCCAGCAATACCAGAATCTATGATCTTTGGTAACACCATAAGCAATACACCAGATCCATAGAGTTACGATTATAAAGCAGGCTAATGCATTTGCCATGTTCTAACTCTCCCAAACCTCAAGGATAATGTTCCTGCATCCAGTCGGATGCATCCTCGTATATTTCCGCAATTTCCTTCCACTTCTTCTTGGTGCTCGGACTGAACTTGGGATTCTTGGCGCCAGCCCTTGCCCTGTTAGCCGCATACTGCGTTGCCCTTAGAATCGTAAGCTTTCGTTCCTTCGACCTCGCATGCTTGAACAGATTCTCCAACTTTTTGCAAGCCTCTTCGGCACCTTTTATCGACCTAAACGTGACTATTCGAGCCAAGTCCTTATGTTTGGGCGGTTTAAACAGATCTCCCTTCTTCGACTTTCCTAAGGTCTTCTTAAACCTCCTAGCCAAAACCACCACCTCCGAACTTCTTTTTCAAAAATTCATCCGCTCTCCTCTCAAATTCGATAAGAGAACCGTCGATCTTTTTGATAATCGAGACTATGTTCCCTTCCATCACTTTCCGATAGTTTTCTATCACCTCCACGTTGAACAGATCCTCGTATCTGACCAGCTTATCTCCTATCTTCAGCAACATCCCCACCACCTCACTCCCTCGTCTTATACAGGAGATACAGCAATCCGGCAAAGCTGAAGATGAACACCCACATGAGTATGATCCGAATCGGTTCCGTGAACGGGCTGACGAAGTTAAGCACGGTCAGCAGCACACTCAGCAGAAGGCTCATTACTGCAATTCCCTCAACGGATCTCGTCTTGAACCAAGTCAGCCCGATGACGGCTAAACATAAAGCGAATAAGCCGAAGCCGTGCGTTTCGGTTACGAGCATTTTCTCCAACGGCTTAAACATCGTAGTGTTGTTGCTCATAAAGCCCTGTAACCAGCTTATTTGCTCACTCATGTTTATGCTAACGTTGGGTAGTGTAGCATTAAACCGGAATGCAGGAGGATTCGTGAAATTGCCTATATTCACTTGAGTGAAATCGACCATTTTCACCACCTCACGGCTCTGAATCCCCTAATCACGTTGTAAACGGTTCCGGCGAATGCTATCGCATTCATAACGTATATCGGGAAAGCAAGCTCGGGAGGGAGACCGAGCATCTCTATCGTCTTCTGGACGAGCATCGGTGCCGAGATCAGCATCGTAAACACCAACTGCAACGACGTTTTTATTAGGTCAAGCATAGCGCCTACGTTCCCGAACAATCCGTTGCTCTGATTGTTCAAAGCGTTAATCTGCGTTTGAATTTCGTTCTGAAGCTGAGCTATATTCGTAATCCGATAAACGTAAGGATAAGCGGTAGTATATGAAGCAACGCCGATTGCGAGCGTTACGCATAGGCAGAAGATATATATCTTGAAGAAGTTCACGATTCCTCACCTCTTCGCAGGAAGCTTAACCCTGTTATAAATGCGGATACAGCGATCACGGGGTAGGGAACGTGAGGGGTCAGACCGCTCCAAACTCCGAAACCTAACAATATGGTAGCCATAAGCAGGGCGAAGGGCATGTTGGATCTCGTTCCGGCTAATACTAAGCAACAGCAACCCAAGAGTAGGAACACTTCAACAGGTAGCTTAAGCCATCCCGGAACGGGCAGAGTTATGTTCGTGAAGTTTAATCTGGTCTGATTGGTTGAGATGTTGAATCCTCCTCCAATATTGATTATATAATAGTCCGATGCGGGGTATAGCGTAAGGACTTTCTCTCCGTTGTTTATGTTTATTTCATACGGTCTGGTTTTGTTAGCCCAGAATACGACCGAACCGTAACCGTCGGTCGTTAGATTGATTACCCTGCCAGTAGTTATGTCTTTAATAGCGACCGGAACGCCGACTAAGACGTGCCCTGCTTTGATAATCTGCAGGGTAACGGAGTGGGTAGGAGCATATTGAATCGTTTGAGAACCTCTCTCGATCAGGGAACATACAACGGTTACGGAGGTATCGTTGTTCAGATAGATCTCTTTGATTCCGTAGAATTTGTTATCCGAAGTGGTAACGGAGATGGAGTATAAACCGGGAGGCAACAAAGTAATTGCGGTTCCGTTTTCGGTTTTCATGCTAATGACGTTACCGGTATCCTTATTTTCAATGCTGACTTGGAATGAGGAGAGATAATTGCCCAATGTCGTTTTGGCTTTAACCGTCAGCAGATATAAAGGTTTGAGAGTAAAGTCCATCCTCGTTTTACCGGTAAATTCAACCGAAGATTGAACGGTTTTAAATCTCTCTTTTTCAACTTTTATTGTGTAGGTTCCATCTGATGGAGGTTTTATATCGTAGAATCCAACCGAATTAGAGTAAACGGTTGCATTCCAAGTGTCGTTGTAAACCGTAACTTTAGCTCCAGATATAGGATTTCCAAAAGGCTCGATTCTGATTATGCCATAAATACCTGTTAATGTAGAGTTGATTAGAGTAAAGTTCACGTAATAGATTCCAGCCACATCAAAGTTGAGTGTTCTTGCATCGCTTTCGTATCCGGTTAAGCTTGCCTTTGCGTCGATACTTACTTTTGCAAGTAAGCCTGCGACTTGATAGTATCCGTTTGAGTCCGTAGTGGCGTTATACCATTTCCCCGCTTGATTAAACGAAACTAATGCGTTCGCCAAGGGCTTTCCGTTCTGATCCTTTACGTATCCTCTGATCAGGACTTTCTCGATAACTCCGAATGAATCGTAAGCCAGTTCCGCTCCATCGCTTCTCATAAGAATTACAAAATATGTTCCTCCCGTTACCGGTGCTCTGAATTTGATCGTTCCAGATGGTAAAGATGTTAGCTGAATGGTGTCCACGAGATCGCCGTTCGAATCGTATATCTTGATGTAATAACCGTATGAGCTATCGTAAGGATCAATGTTATAGGTCGCAGTTATTAATTCGTTTGAATAATATTCATTTTTATCAAGCGTTAAGCCGTAATTCGCCTGTCCATCGGCGTAGTAGAAGTATGTCGTCGACGCTGTTAGGTTGTCAACAATTAGTTCGACTTGATACAATCCCAAATCCCAATTCGTGATGTCTACGCTTGCCGTGCCGAACGTTTTGTTGCCCAGATTTATTGTATCGACCACTTTACCGCTCTCAAAATCTCTTATGTTTATTTTAACATCTGAAGCCCAAGGTCTTGCGATGTATTTTAAATTAAGATAAGTGCTTGTTTCGGGTGTTTTGTATAAAATATTATCTATATCTTTTACTTCTACGAAATCGTAATCGGCAATGTCGTCAATATATATTATGGGATTAATACTGTAATCGTCGCCACTATGAAAATACAGTAATATTTTTGATATTCTTGTGGCTCTGGTTCCTACCCATTCCTTAACATGTCCATCTACGTATATTTGCAGGGTGTCTCCTATAAGAACGGCATAAACGTAATGCCAAACTCCTTTGGAGATGCCGTAATAGTATGCCTTACCGTTGTCCAGAACGACACCAATTTGGAAGTTTGCATACTTATAAGGCACAGCATACACCCTAAAAGCTACAGTTCTCGAATCTGGTATATCTATATACGCAGATAACCAATGATTCCAGCCATGTAAATGCGCTATAAATTTACCACAATAATCGTTCCCCAAATTATATATCTTTGAGGATACCTCCTCACAAAAAGGACTCTTCCAAATACTATACGTTAAATTAATATGTCCATCGTCGAAATTCTCGATCATCTTAGCGTTAGCCAATTCTACGACAGCAATGAGAATTAAAAAAATCAAAGCAATCCGAAGCAACGCCCTACAACCTGAAAAACCTCTCAAAAGCCTCCACCTCCAAAGCCTTCCTGAATGCCCAAATAACGGCGATTACTATGAAGATGTAAGGAATCCAAGCCATGACGTAAGCGCTGAAATTTGCTAAATCCACGATCTCTTTACAGTGAATACTATTTCCGAACCAGATCGCCCATTCTTTTAGATATTTCCAAACTGGGAATATTGCAAACCAATACACTACGCTAACGGCTATTATCGTTGCAATCATCTGAAAAAATATTGTAGCACTGCCTTTTCTGTCCATTAGCGTCACCTCAGAACAGAATATCCCATATATCTTTCACAGGACTCTTAACAACCTCTATCTCGCTCTCTGATCTGTTAGGACTTACTAAGTCGAGCCCTCCCAAATCTATCGGCAATCTTAATTCCGGAACGTTAATGTCTGGAACCTTATACGGAGGATTACTTACTGAACGAGTAGGTGGAGGCGTAGTATCAGGTTTAGGCTTAGGAGTCGTAATCGTAGGCACATCGGGAATCGTTAGCTCAGGAATGCCGATGTCCGGTATCGTTTGCTCGGGAATACTAAGCTTCGGAACCACTCCAATATCCAAGAATTCGCCGAGCTTTTCCGGAACATCTAAAGAGGGTTTGGTAACGATATCCTCGAACGTCTTTACCGCTGTATCCAAACCAGTCTTGAATCCCAATCCAACATCAAAGTCGACATTTACAACGTTATCCGTCAGATCTTTCAATTTCTGATCTACATCTACTTTAATAGCGGGCTGAATATGATCAGGATTTCTGATTCCTCCGAGATATTCAAGTCCTACACCGTATAGCGGCTTTAAACGCTCGTAAGCATCCTCCGCAATCCTTGCAATCGGCTTGAGCATTTCTCCAACGTCGAGCTTAGATTCAAGCGGGCTGAATAGATCTTCCGGATTTAATGTAGGATTGTAGAATGTCTTTTCGGTCTTCGGAACTTCCTTAACTTCTAAGGCTGATACCTCAGCACCTGCGGGATTGATCTGCTCCGATAATACGCCGCCGGACTCTATCTTTTTACTCTCCTCTCTGGAAATCTTCTCAGGTAACTGATCAATATTGTCAAGTTCTTTTGAAATAGTATCTAACCTTTCGTTTAATTCCTTGCCGGGAACTTCGGGAGATTCAAGCATTCTCCATCGAATTAATTTGACGTTGCCCTTGTAATTCACGTAATCCTTACCTAACGGTGTATCCGTTAGCTCGCCGAACGGTAGCTCGTTGATACGAATCGGAATATCATCTAGCACGCTGAATCTTTCCGAGATGAACTTAATCCGTTTTGTGATCGGAGAAACCTTCATGGCGGATATTCGGGTTACAGCATCCTCCATAGTCGTTTTGAGAATTCCCTTGTGTCCGAGCGGACTCTTATAGAATTGATAAACCTCTATTTTCTGAATAGGCTCGTTCGTTATTATCTTCTGAGTTAGCTTGCTCTCTGGCTTAACTCCAAAATTGATATTACCTTCTCCCACATCGACGTTAAAAATAGATCTGATCATTTTGGCATGAGTATCTTCGATTTTGTTCAGCTTTAGCAATGCCGGATTGTCGGCGAATATTTTCTTTTCTCCCGATTCCGTCGTAATTACGGTTAGTTCCCCTACTTTATTCATTTTTGTCAGCTTTGAGAGAGGTTCGTTGATTTTGCCCGTAATCCGTTCGGCAACCTTTGAAAGCATGGGATCTATTTTGGATGCCAAGTTCCCGACCGATGTTTTTACGGTATCCGGAACTACTTTCCCAACGGCTTTAGCCCCTGCTCCAACAGCCTTAGCAATACCTTCTCCAGCTAAGTTTTCCATCTCGGCTTGATAACCTAAATGCCCGTATGCACCTATCAGCTCTTTCTCGGCATCGGTTAATTTCTCTCCCTTAAGTCTTGCTTCCCATCCGCCCAATCCCGCTAAAAGACCTTCTACGGGTCTCGTTGCCAGTCCGACGCAACCGGCTATAAGATCTCTAACTACTGGAACTGGAATCTTCTGGTGAATCCACTTCTCGGCTCCTTCTTCCCATTTGCTCAATTTATATGCCAAATTGAACAAAGCTGATTTCTGTCTTAAAGATTCTTCAGCTTTTAAAGCCTCAATAGGAGATTCTATTTTGTTTACAACCTGTATTTCATTACCTTTAATTCCGTGAATCAACGCCTTAGCAGGAGGACTCAGTTGTTCGTTCAGATGCTGCAGGTTTTCCGCCTTAACGAATGCCTTATGGATTTCCGGAGAATCCGGCGGTTGTTTCGGCTCTGCTGCCGATACTTCCGGATGCGGTTTGGAATTAGATGCGGCACAATGCAAGGCACCGTCCAAATCCAACGTCGATTCCGAATTTACTACCGGTTGCGATTGCTGATTTGACTGACCGTAAATTTCCGGGAAATGCTGCTTCAGATAAGCCTCGTATTCCTCCTCCGTTTGAAATACGCCGTAAGGGGTGTAGATGGTCATCGCCGACACCTCATCTGTTAATCACAACCGGCTTGGATCCCGCTGGAACCGTCGGAGGCTTAGGTATTGTCGGAACCGAAACTCCTCCGTGTGTAAAGATCCAAATTGCGATGACTGCTAAGGCGAAAGCCATTATCAGCACTACGAACAGGAAATACTTTCTGAAATCGTCTTTAATGGGTTGTATGAAATCCAAAATTAGCTTCAAATCGTTCTTAGCCATTGCCTCAGCGAATAGGTGAGCGTTGGAACTCCTCAACCAGAAATATGCTTTGTGAGGATTCACCGTTTTAAACATAGCCGCCTGAACGTATAGGCTTAAAATCGGAAGTAGTAGGTCTGCGTATTTGATAACCTTCTCTTCAGCCTTCTCTCGGACTTCATCTTCTTTACGTCCTAACTTCAGCCTCAACCTCACTTCTAACACCTCTATTCATCTGATTAACCCAATTAACAAACTCTTCAAACGTTTTGAACGTTCTACCCTGCCTAATTGCTATTTCCATGTATCTCTCGAATTCTTCAACGCCAATTCCGAATTCTTTCTCGAGCCAGTCAAAAAATGCCATCAGATCGATTCTAAGCCCCTTTCCGATGGATCTCCAGATCGTTTGCAACGGAACCCCATCTAATCTATATACCGCGTCGTAATCCACCGGGATCTTGGTGTATTTGTCGAGAACGGCATAGCCGCTCTCAAACTTGCAGGGAATCAGATCAACGCTTTTCGTCTCACTGCGAACGTCCAACAGCATCTTTTTCGCTATCTTCGCATGGAAAACTTTAAACATCGTCGGAACGCTCGTTCTGAGCCATATGAGCGTAAATATGCTTGTTAGCGATGATGCGATTATCGGCAATCCGATCTTGAAATATAGCCCGCCGAAAAGCAGAATCATCGCGAGGACAATTATAGACTCAACCAACATTCTGCTTTACCTCCCGCTGAATTTCGGCTCTATCGTCTTTGCTTCCTCCAAATAGTCTGTTAAGTAAACCTCTTTTACCAGACTCATCCGACTTTTGAGGGAGAGGCGATGGGATGTAACGTTCTATCACTTGTGTTGTCGGTGCGGACAAGAGTTTAAGCGTCGTTCCCTGCAAACTCTTCCCGCCCACGATCCTTATCAAATCTCTGATAGCCAAATGATTGAACAGGAGTTCCGGGTGTAAATCGAGCTCGTAAGGTCGCATGTTCATCAGCTCGTAGTTCCTCTGAATGTCGATACTTAGTTGAATGCTCTTCAAATCGTAAATGCTGAGAATTGTTGAGGCTAAGTCCTTACGTAATTGGATGTGTTTATTCTGAATAGGTCTCGGTATATCCGGAAAGACCGCAAACTTCCACCTATCGTTTAGAATGCTCTCGTTCACGTTAATCCCTCCATCTTAAGCTCTTTCTCAATTCTGAGCCGTTTGGCAAGTTCGACCAAGTTCCAGAACACCTTAACGCAGCAGAAAATACCGAAGAGCATGAACATCAAAGCTAAAGGCAAACTTTGCTGTAGAACTGTCGTCGTGTAGGTGTAAACCGTAGTATTCACGTTGTAGATATAAGTGTAGGGAACCTCGATCTGCATCGCACCTAAGCAGGCTATGAAGTTCAGCCCGGCTCCGAGAGCCGGAATAAGGATGTTAAGATGTTTTAAGTCGTAATTGATCAGACTCAAAAAAAAGAGGGTTAACGAGATTCCTGCGGTTATGTAAAACGCCGTGTCGAGCATTAAACACCTCCTCCACCGCCCTCTCCTCTGCTCGTGAACAGCGAAATTATTGCGAACGCAACGAGGGCAATGGCGATTATGAATATGAACTGCAGAATTGAGAAACCGACGTTCCCGGCAGTGTTAATGAAGCTTACAGTTTGGTTGGCCCACGTCGGGCTTGATATGCTGTTGGCCAACGAGATTCCCAGACCGCCCATGTAACCCATGATAATACCCAAGACTATAACGACAAGAATCAGCGTTCCCGCGGCTATGGCTATGTTCGCCCCTCCGGTTCTGTTGTATAGCATTGCCATTTTATACCAATTCCTCGCCTTCAAAATTCCTCTAACCTTGGAACTCGGTCTCAATCTGTTCTCACCTCCTACCGATTTAACGTCCTTTAAGAATAGAAATATATTTTTCGAAATAAATATAAATAACGTTATATAACGTTATACAGCATTATTTATATTTATGACGTATAGTGTTAAATTATATGCATGTCCTATCGAAGATTATGAGGGTTTTGAGTATTCAATGCAGGCAAACGCAAACGAGCAAGCAGTTTTACATAACTCTGCCTAAGGATATAGTCGAGCGTTGGAATCTGGCTAAGAAAGATTCGATAGCATTCATAGATAAAGGCGATTTCGCGATCATCATGCCAGCGGAAAGGATATCCGAAAAGTTTGAAGTCGTCGTAAGGTGATCGCTTTGAATTTCGTTCCTCAGGTGAAGGATATCGATTTTAGGAGAGACGGTTACACGGTAAACGTTTGGCAGGCAATAGCCCTCGCAAGGGATTCAATTTTGGACGAAGAACAGTTCGATAAGGCGCTTGATGCCTTAGAGGCAATTCTTATCCCGAGCATGTCCTTGGATGAGTTAAGAGAGTTGGAGGAAATCAGAAGGAGAAGGGATATGATAGTAAATACCGTTATGCAACTGAAAAAGGCGAAGACGTTGGAATCCGCGTCTCCCTTCGATAGTCAAGTCCTTCAGGCTGCAGAATACTACAACAAGGTTCTGTCATCTGCAAAGTATGAGTTTAATCTGTTGAGATACAAACTGCTGATCAAAACCGCATACAGAATTTTCGTCGTGAAGGACTCCCAGCCGTATTCGGATAAATCACTTCTTCCGGACATTCGGAACGTTTACGATAAATATGAAAAGTATATAACGGAGGGAGAGTGATGAAAGGCATTATTGGGGAAGATATACAGCAGATATCTTACGATATAATTCTTTTGAGCACGATTTTGGATATCAAGGAGGCTAAGAAGGAGGGCGATTGGGATCGAGCGTTTAGATTGATTGACGAACTTGAGAATTTGTTGGCACCTTACGGCATTGAGGAATTCCTAAGGAAAGAAATGAACGGTAAGGAGTTCAAAGATGCTAAGGAACTATACACTTTTAAGGAGAGAGTATTGCTGAAAAAGGCTAAGATGTGCGGTTTTCTGCCGCCGGGTAAATATGCTGGATCCAACAGGAGCAACATCTGAGGTGGCTTTATGGACATTCTCAAAATTATAGCCGGTTTAATAAGAGATAGATTGATATTAAAAGACGAGCATTATCCGATGGTTGTAGTCGGTTATCCGGGTGTTGGCAAGAGCTCAACAGCCCTAGCATTGGCTGAAGCGGTCGATGAAAGCTTTACAATTGAAAGAGTTGCATTCAAGCCAACTGAATTCTTCGAAATTGCTAAAAATATCGAAAGGGGACAGGCGATAATATTCGATGAAGCCGGTATTGGATTGCATGCCCGTGAATGGCAGAAAACGACCAACATAATCTTCTCGAAGCTAACTCAAGTTTACAGGTTTCTGAACGTCTTTGTTGTATTCACGGTCCCAGATATATGCTACATAGATTCCCATGCAAGAAACGAAATGAAAGCTATTCTCGAGTTGGTAGCAAAGGATATCGAAAATGAAGTTACAATTGGACATTGGTGGGTTGTAAAGAGGAATAGAGTGTTTGGTGTTACTTTCCATGAAAAACTTAAATTATTTACTGATAGAGGAGAAGAAACAGTAGATCCGGTTTACATTCCTCGTCCCTCGAAATACCTTTGGAAGGCATATAAGAAAAAAGCTGAGAGTTACAAAAGAAATATTATCGACGAACTTTACGATGAACTACAGAAGCTTGAGAAAGGCGTATCTGGTTCAATTGATGGTAGAACTCTTAAGAGATTGATAAACCAAGAAAAAGCACTTATAAAAGTTTATGAGTATATGAACAAGGAACTTGGATTATCCGACCGGCAGATTGCGGGTATCATGGGTGTTTCAAACGCAACATTGCACAACTGGAAGAGTATTTGGTTCGCAGATAAGCGAGTTGATGCAGTCAAGACTGTTTAATGTTTAGTGTTTAACTATTAGTTTGCTATAATTATAAGTCCGAATGGAAGGACTATATCAAATATTGTTTATTTTTATACTTTTGTCGTTAAAGAATTCTTCGAAAATTGGAAGACAGTTCTGAGAGGAGATTTGGCCAAAAGGAGGCGATAAAGAAGAGATTGAGCATCTTTCCCGGACTACCAAAGTTCAGGCTGAGGGTGTAAAAATTTTCCATGCGGGCGGGCTTTTAAAATATTATTTATTTTTATTCATAAATGAACTTAGTTAAAGTTTCCAATTCTTCTCTGACCTTATCCCTAACAGCATCTTTCACTACTTCCTTAATTAGCCTATACAAATCATGAACAGGATAATTCATCCTTGCTGGAATTAGGATTTTTACGAAATCATCGTCCCAAACTACCCATCCTAAACCGTAGTATGCCATTAAGAATAAGTCCGAATATTCGGGCATTGTAAATCTGGTAGCTATGTATTGGTAATTTACGAACGGTCTTCGAACGATGGCTTGGTGAAGGACTTTCCTAATGTCGTATTCTTTGAATTCTACTCCAATATATACCGTTGTTGTTCTCTTACCAATGTATTCAAGCTTTATCAGTAAATCGAACTTAATCCTTTCCTTATCAGATTTTACAACCTTACGAGGGTAAAGGTCAGCTTTAGTTTCATTCCAATCGCTTTCATGAGCTTTTATGATTGTTTTTGCTATTTCGTATGCCTTTTCTTCCTCTTTATTCGCATGTTTCTCTAACCAAGATTTATACTCTTCGAGATTCATATGATTCACACCCTAAAGGATTGGCTATTCCTTCCTCAAAACCTCCTTATCAATAGGAAACTCCTTCAACACTTTCTCGTAAGCAAAATCTGCTAAATTTAATAGTTCAAGGTAGTGATCGCCTTCAACTCTGCTAATTTCTCCACTCCTCCCCATTATAAAATTACGAATATCTTTTTCAATACCTATCCTAACCAGAAGATTGTTGAACCACTTTCTAATGTATTTCGCCGAAATAAGCCTCCCTGAGCTTGCTTTGTAATTAATCGCCTTCTTAACCGAATCCTCGCTTAGTTCAACCTTTCTGAGCATCTCAGCAACCCATATCGGCATGTAAAGCCAGAATCCTTCCTTATGTCCTCTCGAAACATGGCTCAACTCGTATCTTGCAAAACCTCTCGCCGGAAACACATGCAAATGTCTCGGATCGAATTCTGCGAGAACTCTTAGTATCTGCCTTAGTCGCATCCCGGAATACAGCAGGAGCAGGAACACCAAATAGTGGTCTCTGCTAAGCTCTCGTTTGAAGTATTCTACAGCCTCTAAAACATCTTCCAGATCCAAAAACTGACGATCCGCTTTAGTCTTCGGAATTGGAACGGCTTTCTTGAATTTCAAAGCTATCGCCTCATCTATAATCTCTCTTTCGACCAAGAAGTTAAGAAAGTTCCTAAAGCCTTTGCTGAAGTTGCTTTTGTCGGTTACCTCAGCGTAAATACGAGATATCTGACTCGGTGATGTTATAATCTTGCCACCTATATATTTGTCCAAAGCGGAGATGTATTTCTCGGCCGTTTCCTCCGAAACTTTGTTATACAGCCACATTTTGAATTCTTCCCGCACAGATTCGTAATTTAGGCTAAATCTTCTCTCTGGAGAGCCCGTGTCCCGTAAGGGACGCGTGGGTTCGAATCCCACCCCCGGCGTAATTGTCGTCCAATCCTCCAGAAGATAGGCATCCAAAAATTTCTCTAAAAACTTCCCGACGAAGAATCGGTCGAGTTCGCTTTTTCCCTAAACCGATTAAACGTGGAAAAAACGATTGTAATTACCGACAAAACTATTTCCATCGGTTTGCTGAGGTAAATAGCCCACCGAGGAACGGGAATCATGAAGATCACCCCAAATCATATTTCCTTCGCCATACTAAACAACGAGTTTGATTTATCTAAGTATAATTCTGGAAAATCAAAGTATTTAAGACTTTCGTTTTCCAAAGTTTTACTTTAAAAACTCGTAGAAAAGTGTTATACGATGTAGTATTCTACAAAATTTCAGATGATTACTCTTGAAAATTTGATGAATCCCAAGTATCTGGAAATCCTTAGGTTACTAAAGGATAAACCGATCCAAGCTTCCAGATTAGCCGAAAAAGTCAGCTTCAGCGAAAGCGTATTCTATGAAAAGTTAGAAAAGCTTAAGGAATGGGGTTTAGTCGAAGAGGAAGCTGGAATAAACGAGCTTGGGAGACCGGTTAAGTTATACCGCCTGACATCCCTCGGCAGAAGGGTTTTGGAGAAGTTTGAAGAAGTTGAGGAAATTCTTAGGTCTGAGGAAGTTGGTGCCGTAGCTTAATTCGATCTTGATCAATTCTTCAGGAATACACTTTTTCGAACATTCATTGTCGTTATAATTATTTTTATGTATTTATAATTTTTGATTGGTTTTTACCAGTCTTGTTTATATTTGTTTTGATATTTAGTTATT
>JALWBF010000034.1 GCA_027016055.1 Archaeoglobaceae archaeon
ACTGAGGAAATGATCGATAGTCTCAAGGAGTTACCAGAGTTGATAAAGGAATTAACGCAGGAGATTAGAGAGCTTAGAGAGACAATTAAAGTCGAAAGAAGAGAATTAGATAAAGAAAAGAAACAATAAAATTTATTTACTTTCCATATCAAAAATTTTAATCTTTAACGTCAATCGGTAGTAATAGGAATATAATCGCATTGGATGCCTAACATCTTAGAGGCTTTTCTAATATCTGAATCAGTAGTATATAGCTTTAAGGAGTACTTCTTCGCAATCGCAAGGAGATAGCAGTCAGTATATGATAATCCCAAACTTCTGAACCTCATATTATATTGTCCTGCTGAAATAGAGATGTTATCGTCAATTCTCATTAGAATGACGCTCGACTTAATCCGGAAAATTTCATCCTGTACCTTGGATTTATTGTATCCTCGTCTTAATAGCTGATAACATAACTCTGCAATGACTGGTTCAATCGTATAACCCTTTCTTGTATTTCTTTTTACTTCATTCCATGATCTATACCATTTTTCCGGTAAGTTACCCAGAATTACAAGGAAAAGATAGCCCGTATCAAATAAATAGGCGGTCATTGCAGAATTACATTATTCTTTATCAAATAAGCATGCTCTTCTTAGTATAATTTTACCTCCTTCATTAACAGCATATATTACGCAATTCCCTTCTTTGGAAATTATCAACGCTTCACCAGGTGCTAATTTCTCATATATAGGTTCTTCCTTTCTTTCCCTTATCTTTGATTCTTCCATCATTTCTCACCCCCTCTATTTCTAAATCTTACCATATTTAATTATTTGGTATACCCTTAATCAAAATCATATTTTTATTTTTTGCAAGCTATGCATTCGATTTTTGCGTGCGTGCTATTCAAGAAGAGGGGCTTAGAAGTTGTAGAAGAGGGTTGGGATCTTCATCCCGCTAAGCTCTTCACGAGTCAGGTTAGAAAAATATAATAATACAAAGGTTACAGATCGGGAAGGATCGTTTTATAGCTCTTATAGACCACGTCGTGGAGTCTTCAGCTTAAATTTACCTACTTCTTGTAGGATCTCACTGAATTTTCGATCTTTCTTATAGAAAAGCACATAATCTTTATCTTCGCAACTATATTTAATTTTTATCTCCGTTTCAGCCGGTTTTCTGACATTATCTCCGGTTACTCTTATTTTAAACGTGATTCCATCCGTTGATAATTTAGATGTTAATTCAGATGAGACGTTATTTGGATTCTTTGGTAGTTTAAGACAAATTCTTGGATATAATTCATCGCCGTATTCACTATGGACTTTAATTAAGTAAAACTCTTCGTTATTCTTTTCATCGATTACGTCATATACGTCAAAGAGCAGAAGTTTCGCCGAACCTTTAGCGGGTATGTTTGTGACATGACAGTATTTTAGACCATCCATACCCTCTCCAATCTTTATCGGCATCGTCCACGGTAAAGCTTCATCTAGAACCATTGGTTCTTTATAAGATGTTAAATATAAACAATATTTATATTCTGTCTCAAGTCTAGATATAGGTATTACTTTGACACATTTGTCGCATCTATATTGTAAGCTACAACGACTATCTTCCTTTTTAACTATAAGATCGTGTGGTATTATATTATCATCACCAATTTTAATTGTTAGAAATCCTGTTGCATTAGTAACCTGAAGAGAGCCGTATTCATGCTTAACGCTCAGTATAATTCTTGCCGATTCCTCGAACCTTTGGATTATTATGTCTCCAAATCCGAGTATTGCCAGTCTTAATTGCTGATATGCTACCACGGTAAGACCGCCAATAATCGCAAATAAACCGTTTACAATTGCATCAGGGATATTTGTTTTAAGCTTCAGAACTATCACTATCGCCGCAAGTACAATAATGGCTAAAACTTCTTTAGTAGTTATTATAATTTTGATGTTTTTTTTAGTCTCACATAGATGCCCTTTAAAAGTTGATAAACCGAATAAGCAGAAGCTGGAATTCCTAAAATTATGGCAGTAAATGATAGAGGCCCTATTAGAGTGTTTGGTGTGACATACTCTATGTTTAATTCTCCCGGGGAAGTTCCACCAGTGTATTTAAGAATAGGCTGACCTCTCCTAACTGTAATGTTAACTGGAAGAGGATGTTTACTCACTGGCTCGCTCATCTTCCAATCCCAGTATTCTATAGCTTCAAACTTTCCGAGATTCCCTGCCTTGTAGAACTCCCCTAGGGATATATATTCTAGCGAAGTATCTGCTTGACGTAAAGAGGCATCATCAGGAAGAATTATGAAAACGTTAATTGTGATTGGTTTCAAGCTTTCATCTTTATGTTTTTTAACATATTCTTTGACGGGCTTTGGAATCAATTTTTCGATGTCAATTTTTAAACTTAGCATCCAGTTATTGAAAGATTCCCAAAAATAACCTCTTCTGATAGCTACGTCTTTGGCAGTATAATGAAAAGCAACATCATAGAACCGAAAAGATTTGGCCACTGAGGGATCAAATTCAATTACTAACTTATCTTCTTCGAGGGTATATTTTAAAAAGGATCCTTCAACTGTATAAGCTTCAGGATAGAAGCAAAAATCTTCAATCCCGTTTGGTAATTCTAATTCAAGGTAGAATGGGTGAGTGGCTGTAGAATTTAAGAATTCAAATCGTATTTTTATCCACACATCTATCGTTCCATCGTCATTTACTTGAATTAACTCATACCATCGCCAAATATGCCAATCTTTATCCGTACATCCAAGTATATTCTCTGCTTGAGCGATTGAGATTGCTGGTAACAATATGAGGAAAGTAAACATAACGGATCCAATATTTCTCAAAGGTATCTTTCTATTAACCCACCAGCTCTTATTCATTAGGCGGAAACAACCATCTTCTTTTCTCTTATTCTCAATTAACATTATAATACTAAAAACTTAACTTAACTTGATAAAGATTTTGATTTTAGAAATAAGATACGAAGATTGATGTTGTTGAAGACGTTGTCAACGTTTTCTTTTCTTTAGACAATTGGTTGAATGAAGAAGATGTTAGTTCGTTGATTGTTTAAGAGTTGATAATTTTAATTATCAACTTGATTATCAACTTAGTTATCAACTCATCATCGTTGACTATACTTCTTCTTAACTTCTTTATTATATTTATCGCTAAAAAAGTCGTTAAAGACGTTGTCAATAATATTTATATTTTATTTTTTATTGATTTGTTGGTAAGAGGAATAGGTCACCATGACCGTATAACACTTCGTAATATATCAGCAAGGCAGTTAATATTATTATAATTACAGCAAATAAATCTTCACTTCTTGATCCTGTTCTAATCAGTCCGATTCCATACCTCTTTCTTTTGGGCCAGAACCAATTTACACCCGTCGGATTTAGGCTATCACTAATTAAATGGGAAAGGTAACCTAAGAAGAATCCGAATGCCAAGAATAAACTTACTTTGAAATACCAGAGTATAAGGAGAAGAATTCCGGTGAAAAGACCCGCTCCAAATAAGCTGTGCGTCCAGCCTCTGTGTCCCGTTGTCTTTCGAATTGCCGCAGATAATATACTCCAATATCCTCTGCTGATATACGCTCTTGGATGATCTATATCCGGAAATATCGAGCCAAATAAAGCTAAAATTAAAGCATAAATAAAAGGATCGTATTTATTAAGAATTGGGAATAATTCGTAAATTCCTAAAATCATAAAAAAGGAGAAAAGCATATGTGTATTGTGCCTCATAATTCATCAAAAGAGGTCAAATAAACCTTTCTTTTTCTTTTTGGCAGTCTTCTTTTGACTCTTTTTTTGGGTTTTCTTCTTTCCAGTAGATTTACACTTGCTCTTCTTTTTAGGTTGCTCTTTTAACCCCATCGCACCCATTAAATCAAACGTTGCCGGATTCAGAAATCGAATCTTTCCACCAAAACCTGTGTCTATTTTCTCTGTATGAGCTTTCGTTATGTGTTGTTTTAGTCCTCTTTCAGTATCAAACAATTTTCCACAATAAGGACATCTTGGCATTTATATCAACTCCTTTAACCGATAAGCAAAGTTATTTTACAGTTACTTAAACGTTACTGAACCGTAACAGAATAATCCAATCTAACCATTAGAATATAATTAATAAGGTAATATTATAGCTGATGTAATTATTTCATCGTAACATTTAAGTAACGATTACGTATAAATAAAATCGGTGGTAAGAATGGCCGTATCCGTTAAAATCGAAATTCCGGAAGGTATGTATAAGGAAATCAAAAAATTGGTCGATAAAAAGCTGTTTAGGAACGTTGCAGACTTTTTCTATATCGCCGGACAGAAAGAACTGTATAACATCAAAAGCTTGGAGAAGAAGTAAATGTTGCTATTTACTTACAACATCTTTAACATGACACAATTCAAAATCTGGATTAAAAGATGGAAGTATTAAGCAATTCTCTTCGATGAACTTTTTAATTTTATCTTTCTTAGAAAGAATATGTTTCCAATCAAGGGTAACTAAAATCAGTTTTCCTCGTATATCTGAAAGAACAACACAATCCATAATAACTTTACTATCGCCTATATTATCAATTATTGCTCTTAGTAGATCCTCCCAGGACGTTTTATTATAACCCATTCCAGGATACTTTCTTTCAAATTCAGCATCAGCGTTGATAATTTCTTTGATAAGTTGATGCCTGGCTCGTATTAGTCGCCTACTAAACAACTGCTCTATTGTCCTGAAAGACTCTACAGTCTTTTCAATTTTACTGCGCTCAATTAAACTAATTAACGCTTTAAAATGATCCTGAAGCTTACTATCGACTTCAAGTTCATTAAGATCTTTATTCTCTATAATAGCTTGAATTATCTTACGGTATAATTGTATTCTTCGTCGCTTTACAGAATGCATTTCCCTGTCAACGTTTTTTGATGTAATTTTGTAGTAGCTCTCATCTTCCAAGAGTAATTCACATTCCTTACCAAAAGGTTCGAGATACTCCCCATTAAAATATGATGCATATCCTATTATCACTGATGTATCTAAGAAGTACTCTACCAAAATTATCACCTTTTTATATTTTCTGTTTGTAATTTATAATATTGCTTTGTTGCCTCATCCCACTCCAATCTTTTCTTAAGATAATCCTCAGATGGAAGTATATCAACTTTTAATGCTTCTTCTTCAATTTTAGGTAGCTTATCTTCCACCTCCCTACTTAGTTTTTCTTGGTTAATCTCAAGCCAATATCGAATTTCCTCCGCTTGTGAACCCTTAATCGTCTTTATCGCTATATATGTTGCAGGTAATTTCCATACATTTTCATCATAGAATTCATATGCCTCTTTTAGGAAGTTAACATGATCTGATTTGAGACTTCTACTATTAAATCTTTCTTCAATCCCTATTACAAATTCATCAAGAAGAGACGTATATTCGATGACGACATCTGCAATTTCATCAAGCTTGGAGATCGCCAGATGTAACTTAGTAATCGAATGAGAAATATAATCAACCGAGAATGATGTAAAGAAGCCTAATAAAGTTTCACGAGGCTCAGCGATGTAGCTCAATAAACTATCAATAAATTCGCTGAAATTCTCCTTCAAATTGATATTCGCTCTGTAAATATCTCGAAACTCTTCTGGAGCTTCTTCCTGGTACAAAATCGCTAAGTATTCTAATAATGTTCTAAATAAAATGCTATATTTATCAATAACATTTTCGATGGTCTTTTTGAGCTCTTCTTTGGAAACTCCTAATTCGCTTAATTCTCTATCAGAAATGTTTTTCCTTCTAAAGTTCGGACTAAGAAAGTCTTTTATTGCTTTTCGAGCTCCCCAAACATATTTTCCCCTTAAATACCATGAACGTGTAATATCCAAATCAAGCTCTTCGATAATATCGTATAGTATTTTATGCACCTTTGTTTCCGATAACTTTTCTTTTGAATATCCTTTTTCTTCAAGATATTCATCTAATACACTCAATATCAAAAGCGATCTATCCTCATCATAATTGTGAAACATAGTAACCATTAATTCATCTCTAAACTTTCAAATTGTTAAATCTTACTCTCCATGGTATTATATTAAAGTCCTATAAAATCTAAAATAAATATAAAGGTTTTTTTCGATTTTTGTTGACGTTAAAGTAGTCGTTGAAGACGTTGTCAACGTTTTTATTTCTCAGGATCGAAAAAAATGGAGAAAAGAGTTCTTGAGAAATGGAGAAGTCGGTCTATGAAGGATGTGTTTGATCGTCATGACATGTCATTCATATATAGTCATAACATGTCATGACGATAGGTGTAGATTCATGGATTTTTATAGAGAACTTCTATTCTCTTCTTCCCCTTAATACTCTATTCTATGATTTTTATTAGTGAAGTAGATAAAACAACCCTCGTTCCCAACGTCATGACATGTCATGACGGATTACAGGGAATGCTTTTATGGACGGAAGAAGATGTTTTTATCAGAGTTTAGTTATAATAATCTTATTTTCTTTTGGATCAACTTCTACTCTGACCTCTTCACCGTTAAAGAAGTTAAGGAGTTCCATAACTTTTTTCTTAAGATATAGTCTACCTCCGCCATCTTTGTCAATATATATCTTTCCTACGGTAACAAATGGTTGGTCCAGATCTTTTTTAACTAACTTTGTTTTTTGGGTGCTCATATTTCCCATGTAAGGATTTGTAAAAAAGAGTATATAAGGTTTTGGAGTTTCTTGCGTATTTTGTAAGGATTTTTCCAAAACCGTAATGGTTATATACTTACAGTTTTGTAAATTTCTGTAAGGGTTTGTAGATATTTGGTAGGAGGTGTAAAGGATGTGCAATAATGTCGGTGTAGGTAAAGTTTACATTGACAAATACGGTGCAGGAAGGGTTTACATCACCAAAGAACTGATGAATAAAGTTAGATTCAGTAACAGAGAACAAGTTATTGTTATTGTTGAAAATGATAAAATAATTGTTAAAAAATTTGATGAGGTGTTAAGAAATGGCAAAGAGTTCTATCAGTTGCACAGATGACCAAAGATGGGAGATTGTCCAGATTAAGAAACAATACAAGGAGTTATTCGGTGTAGAAATAAGAGATAAGGAACTCGTAGATTTATTTTTGAAGGCGTTTAAGGAAAAAGAAGCCGTATTTCTTGGAGAGGTATTAGAAAGGGTTGCAAACAGACTTCAAGAAATAGCGATAGATATCAGCGATTACGAAAAGCTCAAGCAAGAGAACGAAGAACTCAGGAAGCAAATTGAGGAACTCAAGAGCAGAGAGCAACAAGTAAAGCCACCTGAAGATCCCAAGGAGGCATACAATCTATTTGTCAAGGCTATTTTAGATCGAGTTCCATCGGATGCGAGGAAAGACGTAGAACGCAGTTTGAGGCTTTTCCAATTTATAATATTCTCGGACGGCATAAACATTGAAATTCTGAAGAGATTGGGCGAATGGGCTGAGGAGATGGCGTATCTTATCAAATTCAACAAGGAGAACAAAGAAGACTATGAAACCGAGATGAGAGGAGGAGTAACGCTGTGGTAGGGTGATTTGAAATGAGCTACAGGTGCGAGCTTTTGCTTAGGGCTCTGTTCCCGGAATACGACCTCAAAAAAGCGAAATCCGAAAGGCTGAGACGGCAGCTGAAAAAGAACGGCTATGCTTCTTTCGTCTTATCGGAGGGATTCGTCCGTGCTGATGAAGTAATAACGTTGCGGATAACCAAAAGGAACAATTACAATCGGATTCTTGTTGTTTGTCCTCGCTGCGGAGAGATAGGTGTGCTTTGCCTGCGGCATCGTAGGACGGCTGTTACCTACATGATCAGGCATCCCGATCACACCTGCATCTTTTCCAGATCATCCGACGGCTATGATTGGCTTGATCGAGTATACCGGCAAGTTAGGCAAGAATGGAGGTTTTGAGATGATTCCCGTTCCTCGCTGGGTGGTTTGGCTTAGCAAGCCGATAGAATTCGTTTTCTCGGCAATTACGGTCATCCTCTCCGTAAAGGAGAGGGTGAAAAAAATAGGAAGGAGGGGAAAAGATGCGGATAGGAGTTGATAGGATAGTGTTTAGGGCTGAAATAAATAGTTTCGGTTTGAGCGAGAGCGAAATAAGAGAGATAGCGAACAGGGTGATTGAGAAGGAGAAGAGGGATGGATGGGACATAGACGACGTAAGACCTCTCAGGAACGGGAATTATCTTGTTTGCATAGAATACAACAATTACAGCAGCAACTTCGACAAGGACGGTTTTGATTTCATTAAGAAGCATGCAAAGGAGATTTACGAGAGGCTCGAAGCGGCATTGCAGGATTACAAGCTGGTTAAGAGATACGTGGAGATATACAACAATTGCAACGGTCATAATGGAAACGGCAAGAGTGAGGCAAAAGAAATCATGAGGAAGGTCGGTATTCCTGTCATTTCTTAATTTTTTTTGAGGAGGTTGATTCCGGTGGAAGTTAGGGTAGAGATTAAGGGTATTAAGGCCGATACGGGCTGGGGCTGGGAGGTAAGGGAGAGAAAGGTGGGGAAGCACAAAAGGAAGCTGAACGGCGAGGAATACGTTAGTCCTCGCATAATTCTGCCGAGCGATTACAACGATCTGATCGAAAGGAAGTTTAAGCTTTACATTGCCGAAGGAATCATCGAGGAGGAAAATTGGAGTAAAAAGACTAAAACCGAGGGAACTATGCTCATACTCTTCTTCCCGGAGAAAGTTCTGAAGGAGGAGAAAGTAGAGGATGAATTTGACGATTTTGACGATGAGGAGGAATGGGAAGATGAGTGAGATCTCATGTGTCCACAAGGAGAACGTTTCATCTGTGGACACAAGTAGGCCCTGGTTGGTTGATTGGTCCAACAAGCAGGTTTGTGGCCACAACATCCGGTCCTATCGACTCTTTGTGTCCACAATCTATGGACCAGGATTGTGTTCACATCCCTGCAGCGCTCATTGTGTCCACAAAGAAGATCCTGCTCGAGAAGCTTGTGGTCACAATTGCAGGATTGTGGACACAACCGTCCGGACGATTGTGGTCACAATTACAGGTTCCAGGATTGTGTCCACAAACTTCGGTCCTATGGAGGGATCTAAATGAAGTTAGTGATTAATCCAACATACAGGATTAAGCCCGGATATCCCGACTGTAATCACGAGAGAACAGTAATCAAGCTCGGCGGGATGATTTACGAGTTCTGCGATGAGTGTTCGACTGTCTGGATAAGGAGGATTCGAAATGAGAAGGCTTGATCTTTTAAGATACCATGATTATATTTCTTTTATTATCGATAAATTATTAGATCGTTTATATTCTCTGCTCAGGAAGGCCGAAGACGGAATGACGGCTATGGCAATAAAGCATGTTATAAACATCTTGGAGGAGGAGAAGAGGAGTCTGTGGTTCTCATCGCTGTGCAAGAAGGTGTTCAAGGGAGAGAAGGTTGGGATTACGGATCTGGACAAGATACTTAACGTGAACGACAGGAAGATCCTGATAGAATACAAGTTCAGGAGGGAGGATTTCAGGAACTGCATAATAACCAACTGCTTCCAGTTCCTTAACCTCAGACATCTTTCCATCAGGAGCGGCATTCCGCTATACTATATCTTCGAGATCGGAGAATACGGTGAGAAATTGTTCAGAGTGATCGAAATCGACCGCGATACGGAATACAAAATAAGAAGGCTCGGAAACGGGCAGAGCAGGGATACCTACGTCCTCCTGAACTTGGATGATAGTCTCCTTTTGAATGAGCTTGAGTTTAAAAGTTGGTTGAGGGAGGTTCTGGGGTAATGCTCAAGCAGATTGATAAGTCAGATTTTATAATTTCCAAGATAGTAAAAGAAATACTAATGGATTTCCATAGAAATACACGGATGTCCGAAGATGTAGAGAGACGTAAAACGACGTTCATCATTCGTAAAGACCTTCTTGAGAAGGCTGAGAAATTGGGTTTGCTTGGGCGTAATCTTTCCTTCTTTGTCGAGAAGTTTTTGGAGAAGTTTTTAGATGATTATCAATCCCTTTTAGAGGATTGGACGACGCTTACGCCGGGGGTGGGATTCGAACCCACGCGTCCCTTACGGGACACGGGCTCTCCAGGCCCGCGCCTTACCACTCGGCAACCCCGGCTCAAATTTAATAATACTGTAGAGTTTTTAAAGTCTTCCCTTAAATATTTGCTGTGGGAAAGGTTTTGATACTGCTGATCGCCGTGATTTTAGATGCTATATTCGGCGAACCACCCGAAAAAATTCATCCTACCGTTTGGTTCGGAAAGATCGTTGATTTTTTTGATAGGAGATATGAGAGATCATCGTGCTCGGCGGATTTGATCGTCGGAGCTTGTTTGACCTTCAGCCTGTGTGCAATCGCTATTGCGATCGTTTACATTGCCAAAAAGCTATACCTCGATTTCTATCTGTTATTTGCTTCCATATCCATTAAAAGTATGGTCGAACATGCTAGGAGGACTATTAAAAACGGAAGAATAGTCAGGGAAGAAGTTCAAAAGATCGTCAGCAGAGACGTTTCGAAGCTCAACGATGGTCAGCTCGCTTCAGCGGTGATCGAATCGATCGCGGAGAACTTCGTGGATGGCGTATTCGCACCGCTATTTTACTACACCCTATTCGGAACGTATGGAGCTCTGGTATATCGGGCGGTGAATACGTGCGACGCTATGATCGGTTACAGGACTGAGAGATACGGATGTTTCGGTCGCTTCTGTGCAAGGCTTGACGATGCATTGAACTTCATACCGGCAAGGCTCTCGGCTTTGCTATTCATACTGCTGAAACCGAAGGCTCTGAAGACCATCGCAAAGTATAGAAAGATCAAGTTAAATGGCGGATATCCGATTTCCGCGATGGCTGGAGTCTTGGAAGTAGATTTGGTGAAGCCCGGATATTACGAGGTAAAAGTCGGAAGAACTCCGAGCATTGGCGATATCGAAAGGGCTATCAAAGTTTACATTAAGCTTTGCGCAATGGCAGTGATTTTTTACACTCTGATGAATTTGCCGGTGGAGTCGATTATGTATCTTCCAAATCTGGGCTTTATCTCCGGAATAGAACTCTGCTCGATTCCTATAAGATAGGCGTCTCTTCCGAATCTAAAGAGTTCGTCTTCCTTCCTTATTCTCAAGACTATATCGTAGAACATCCTGATAATCGTTTCGAGGTTCTTGTCGTATATGTGTTCGGGACATGTGCTCAGAAGGGTTATGTCTTTCGGAATCGCATCGTATAGCTCCATCAAACCCCTCAGAATTTCCTTTCCGTAGATTACCGGAATGAGATGCATTCCGAAAAATATCAGCAGATCGTCACCCTTAAGCTTCTTAAAAGTATGCTCTATTCTCATAAATCCGTCTTCGATCTCATCGTAAGGTATGAATTCATGTAACTCGCCAAAGGGAACTTCATAGCTCTTTCCGATCTTTATAACCTTGATTTCATCCAAAATATCGCTTATATCCGTAGAGTAGCGTGAAAGAGATTTGCGAACCTTCTCAAGCCCTCTGGAGATAGTCTCGGAGAAAATCAAAACATATTTGTCTTTAAATTGAAATTTTGGTATAAAATGGAAGAATATGAAACTGACGGTTGGATAGGGCGTATCATAAATTAATCTTGTTCTTAAATTCTCAAGCTTTAAAATTAAGTCATCGATATTTTCCATTATATCCATAATTTCAACTGGTGATGACTCGCTTATAAACTTTATCAAGTCGACACCTTTAAAAATGATCGATAGAAGATGGCTTGGATGATCAGAATTACCAAGATGCACGGAAACGGAAACGACTTCATACTTGTCGATGAATTTAAGAACGAGATAATTCCGGAAAAACTTAAGCCCGACTTTGTTAGGGCTATCTGTCATAGACGATTTGGAATCGGTGCTGACGGTGTTCTCTTTGTTCAGAGATCTTCTGTTGGTGATGCTAAGTTCAGATACTTCAACAGCGATGGAAGCGAAGCCGAGATGTGCGGGAACGGAATTCGGTGCTTCTGTAGGTATATAGTCGAAGAGGGTTATGCTGAGGAGGGAACAGTGAGGGTAGAAACGTCAGTCGGAGTTAAGGAACTCGAAGTCTGGTTTGACGGGCGGTGGTGGATAAGAGTAAATATGGGCAAGCCCAAGTTCGGCAGGGACGTTCCGGCGAGAGAAGAGGTTTGGGGAAAGGAGTTCGAAGTTAACGGGCGAAGATTCAAGGTTTACGCTGTAAACACCGGAGTCCCGCATGCTGTTATATTCGTAGACAACTTGGATTTCGACATAATAGAGCCAGCTCGCTTCATAAGGTATCACGAGATATTTCCGGAAGGGATCAACGTGAACTTCGCGAAGGTCGTTTCCAAAAACAAGGTTTTGGTTAGGACTTACGAAAGGGGTGTTGAGGATGAAACCTTGAGCTGCGGCACGGGAAGCTGTGCCGTTGCAGTCGTCGGCTACAAGCTCGGAATACTCGACAGAAAGGTGGATGTTCAAACCAAGGGCGGGGTGTTGAAGATAGAAGTTGGGGAAAGCGTTTACATGACCGGAACTGCAAGCAGAATCTTGGACGGTGAGGTTAATTTGAGTGAGCTCGGCATCAATTTGTAAAAAAATTTAAGGTTTATAAATATCCGATGAATTCGTCGTGAAGCTTGCTCCCAAGCTGACGTGCATTATAAATTTGTAGTTCTCAATATCCGGCGAACCCGTTTTAAATGCATCTCCGTAGCTGGCATCGACGATCTCTCCGACGTAAAATACGTGATCTCCGGTTTCAACAGCGTTAACGACTTTGCACTCCAGATTCGCTTGGCACTCTTTTATGGACGGAACCTTAACCTTCTTCGAAGGAACGAAAGTAACGCTCATCTTTTCAGCCTTGTTTACGTTTGCACCGCTCAAAGTTCCGGCAATCCAAACGTCTTTAAGCAATTCTATCGTAGGAACAGCAACCACGAATTCCCCGTGCTCGTCTATAAGCTTCTTCGTGTATCTCGTGTGACCTATCGCAACACCGCACATCGGCGGGTTGAAGGAAAGGGGCACTACCCAGTCGGCAGTCATTACGTTCGGCTTTTCCATCGTTCCCGAAACTATGAGATAAGTTCGAATCGGATACAGATATTCGAGCATATCAGTGAGTCGATCTTGTAAAATATAACTGTGATGCTTAATTTCTAACCCTTCTCTGCCTAGATGAGAGAACGAAAACTGTTAAAACGAAGACTGTGATCATTAGAAGATGGCAGATAAGTGGTATTTTAATCCATGCGAATCTTAAAGCGTAGGGAACAGCAAATCCCGTGAATACACCGAAAACGAAACCTCCGAACGCATCTATGGGATAATGCAAACCCAACGCAACTCTTGAATACGCTATAACCACGGATGATAAACCGGCAATTATCAAAGCCAGAATTACCGCTTTGAAACGTATATTTTCCGGTGAATACAGTGCTATTCCGGTTATGTAAGCCGTTGCTTCTCCTGCGGAGAATTGGGAGTGAAAAGATGGAAAAGAGCCTTCGAATACAGTTTTAACCCTAACGCTTTCGTAATACCGCTTCGGTCTTCTAACTTTAAACGTCCTCTTCATAACAATGTTCGTTGGAAGTGTGACGATCAAAGTAGGTAGCATCAATGATATCGCCAGAATAGGTGCGAGGTAATTGCCGATCAAGAACTGAAGTATCGTTGCTACGACAACGATTATGTAGGTTGAAAAATCCGGATAAATATCTATAAATCGAAAGATTCTTTCCATGAGGTTCGATTTGCTTAAAAAATTTAAAAGTTGTCGTATTCGAATATCAGTTCCCTCTTTTCAACCTTAAAACCCTTCGATTCGAGCTCCTTGACTATGCCATCAACGTTATCCTTTACGAACGTCCTTGCAGTAATTACCCAAACCCTCTCGCAGTCCATGCCCTTATGACTAATTCGACATATATAAATTTAACCTTCGATTTTTGACGATTTAGCTTGAATGGGATTTTGGAAAAATTAATCATTTGCCGAAGATAAAAATTTTAAGAGAATTAATCGTGATTTATTTCATGATGCATCTCAAACTTGAAAAGTTCACGATTTATAAGGGTAGATTC
>JALWBF010000035.1:0-17842 GCA_027016055.1 Archaeoglobaceae archaeon
TACTTAAAGTCGTTGAGAATAAGTATGAAAATCCAAGCCAGAACTTGAAGTCGATATACGTTAAAACAACTATGGGTCCGGCCGTGAGGGTGATTTGAAATGGCGGCTATTAGAGGTTCTCCGCCAAAGTGGAAGGTTCAGGCTGTTGAGGAGATCAGAAGGATATTTTCAACCTATCCGGTGGTGGCGATAGTCGGTTTTAGAGGTGTTCCATCAGGGCAGATGCAGAAAATTAGAAGGGATTTCAGAGGGAAGGCTCTGATCAAGGTTGTCAAGAATACCCTCTTAGAGAAGGCAATAGATGCGCTCGGAGGAAATTTCGAGAAGCTAAAAGAGTTCATCTACGATCAGACGGCAATAGTTGCAACGAACATGAATCCATTCAAGCTTTTCAAGATGTTGGAAGAGACGAAGGTTCCTTCACCGCTAAAGCCGGGGCAGGTTTCGCCAGTGGATGTAGTAGTCGAGAAGGGGCCAACCCCCTTCCCGCCCGGTCCGATAATAGGCGAGCTTCAGGCGGCTGGACTGCCGGCTGCGATAGAGAGGGGTAAGATCGTAATAAAGGAGACTGTCACAGTCGTTAAGGCTGGGGAAGTGGTTAAGCCGGAAGTTGCGAGGGCTTTGGAGAAGCTGGACATCAAACCCGTAAAGCTGGGATTGGATGTTAGGGCTATATACGACAGCGGTGTCATTCTTACACCGGAAGTGCTTGCAATCGACGAGGAAGCGGTAAAGGGACAGATCGCCGAAGCTTTCCAGAAGGCTTTGAACTTAGCGGTGAACGCTGCATACGTAACGGAGGAGACTGCGGAGATACTCATAATGAAAGCCGTGATCGATGCGAGAAACTTGGCGATAAACGCTTGTATATTCGAGAAGGATGTCATGCCGGAACTGCTTGCGAAGGCTTATGCTGAGATGCTTGCTTTGGCATCCAAACTGCCGGAAGATGCTCTTGATGATGATCTGAAGAATAGGATTTCAGGCTTGCAGGTTAGGGTTGAAAAGGTGGAAGAGGAAAAGGTTGAGGAGGAGAAGGAGGAGGAAGAAGAGAAGAAGGAAGAGGAGGAAGCTGAGGAGTCTGCCTTGGAAGGTTTGGGAGCGTTGTTCGGTTAATGGGGGGTGGTTGGAATGGAGTATGTGTATGCGGCTTTGTTGTTGCATGCTGCTGGAAAGGAGATAAACGAGGAAAACATCAAAGCTGTGCTTAGCGCGGCCGGAATAGAGGTAGATGAAGCAAGAGTTAAGGCTCTCGTAGCTGCTTTGGAAGGTATCGACATCGACGAAGCGATATCGAAGGCTGCAATCCCGGCAGTGGCACCGGCAGCACCTGCTGCAGCAGAAGCGGCTGCTGAAGCCGGAGAGGAGAAAAAGGAGGAAGAGGAGAAGAAGGAAGAGGAAGAAGAAAAGGCAGAGGAGGAGGCTCTGGAGGGACTTGGAGCACTGTTCGGTTGAAGATTTCTTTTATTTTGTTTTTTTATGCCTCAGAACTCTCCCTCTCATCACAATTCAGTTCGCCCATCATTCATCATCGGCTTTTAATTGTGCGTTTTTGCAGTTAAAAACGTTACCTCATATATCTCAACTCTGCCATCTTCGTATATACTTCTGAACACTTCGAATTTTCTTAGAGCTTCCTCACTGTAATGTTTCTTCTCTAAATATCCAACATAAATATATTTTACATTATATTTTTTAAGTAGAGGTATTATCTCGCTAATATTATTTGCCGAATATATCTCGTTAGCATCCCTCCATCTTTCATACAGCATGGGAATCGTCGAGTTGTTGAAGTATCTCCAGAAAAGTTCGTGCCCACCTCTCGCAATGACGCTCTGCAATCCCGTGAATGCCGAAACTCTGCCGGCGTATGTGTAGGATCCGAACGGGCTATTTCCCGGAAACTCCAACACAACGCCGTTAGGACATTTCTGAAGAAATCTCAGAGCATCATACTCCCCAAACTTTTTTGTGTAAAGCATTCCGTCGATGCTTCCTTTAAATCCATGCAACGTTGCCAAATAGCCCAAAGGATATATCCAGAGAATTGCTACGAATAAGGCAACGACTATAAGGGATCTTTTATTTTTAACATCCGAAATTATGAACGCCGATGCGAAAGATAGCATGATCCAAGCCTGAACATAGGTTTTAAACACCGTATTTAGCCTCTCCCACTTCTGCGGATACGGATCGTTGACGTAGAAGATCTCAACGAGCAGAAGGGTTAACGAGGAGACAAATATTAAAATATTCTTGAAGTCCCTCTTCAACAGGCTTATTCCGGATAAAATAACGATCGGAACGAGGATGGGGAGTAACTGGAAGTTAATAATGAAGGCTATCGGAACTAAAGCCAAGAACATAGCCAAGAAAGATCTTTTGTTCCTCCAAGCGATCCAGCACAGCGGAATAAGAATCAGAGGCTGGGCTACGATAAAGTTGGGAAGCATGGTTCTCTCGGTAACTACGCCTATGCCTTTAACTGCAGAGGGATGAAGCTTGATGAAATAAGGTATGAAGGGAAATAATGCCAGCGGTAACGCAATCAAGTCCTCAAATCTTCTCAAAATCGAAACGGTAAGGATGAGTAAGGTCAAATAGGTGGGAAACTCCCAAGAATTTACCGTGAACATGAATCCGAGCAGAAAGGATAGAAAAGCCAAAATTTTTCGATCCTTCAGCTTTATGTATTCGAAAAGCAGTATTAGAAATAGGATTTGGAATGGGATGTTCATCAGATGCGGGTGAAGATCTCTGAACGTCAGCGTCGCAAATGGAAACTCGTTTATCGTGCCCGGAATAACCCTCGTTACGGTCCAAAAATCGAATGCCCTTTCAAGCTTAAGCCCCTCTATGTGAATTAATCCGAGCCTCTGTAACCCGCAACCTATCAATATCGCGAAGGATGCCAAATTTCCGGCTAAAAGAAGTATGGGCAAAATCTTAACACCGTTTCTGACGGCGAATTCAACCGATAACGCCAGAACGAAAGCGAAAAAGGTTGCGAGTCCCAAGTTGAATGCTACACCTATCGATGCGTGAGTTAGGCTAGTGAGCGTTGCAACTATGAGGTAGCCCATGTAATAATAGCAGTCGAACCTGAATCCAGCCAAATTGACGTCTATCGGCGGCATTCCTCGACTCCTTAAAATTCCGCTCAGAACAGAAACGTCCATCATCTTTTCCCCGCCGAATATGTCCGGGTTGAATGCGGTATAAAGTAGGTAGATCAGAAACGAAATTGCGAATACTACCTCAAACCTCGCAGAATCCTTTGCAAGATCTTTTATCTCATCTTTGAATCTTGCAAGTAAAGGTATGCAGATTGCAATGTAGGTTAGAAATCCGATCAGACTTGCGGTTTTAAAATCCAAGAAGTTTGCAAACAGCCAAACGATGTAGCTGAGAGCTATCAAGCCGAATATCTTGGAAGCGTAAACCAATTTCAGCTTAGAAGCTATCGGTAGGGTCAGAAAACTTAAGAGTGCCAGCAAACCGAGCCAGCAGATTATCGATAACATGCTTCAACCTTTGATCGAAACCTTTCCTCTCCTTATCCTCACGAACCCAGCCCTCTCGAGAGCATCCAAAATAGCTTTTAAAGCCTCGCTCGAAACATTTATCTCAATACTTTTCCCAAACTCCAGTCTACGCATGCTTAGGATTTCATCCACATCGATCTTGCCTTCCGTAATCCTCTCCAGAACCGCTTCGGCAACGTTGGCAACCATTAGAAGTCCTATAGCGTCAGCGTAATCCTCGCACAGCTTCACAAGCCTTTCGTTAAGAATTGCATCTCCCAGATCGGCAAAAACCTCGCACGAAACATCAGTTGCAACTATCAATCTCCGCTTTAGATCGAGCTTCTTAGCCCTATCCTCATCTGCCTCGCACGGAAACCTTATTATCGGATCTTCGGGCGGATTGCGGATCTTATCCTTCTCAATCATCCCGTTAACTTCGAGCATATCGTATAGTATGCCCAAAGTTACATCCTTATCGTTCCCGCCGATCCTCTCGATAACCCTCCTCTCAAACTCTTCGACGCTGTCGGCATCCTTAGCCAAATCCAAGTAGCTCTTCCACCGCTTTATCTCTTCAATAAGCTCCGTCTCCTCATACTTGTTCCTCAACTCGCTGAATCTTCCTTCAACGAAATAAACGGGATAAAAATCCAAATGTATGCACCTCCTAACCTCGACTCCGATTCCGATCGATTTCAGAGCTTTTGCCAACTCGTTAGAGAACATCACATCAAAGCTACCGATCTTAACCTTCATGATCATCAATAAGAATGGAGATATAAAAAATATTATTAACTCACTGGAAGTGCTTGGCAATATGAAGCTCAAGGTTGCCGTTTTGGGAGCCACCGGAATGGTCGGTCAGAAGTTCGTTCAGCTTTTAGCCGATCATCCCTGGTTCAAGATAACGACGCTGATAGCTTCTGAAAGGAGAGTCGGAAAGAAGTATGGTGAAGAAGTAAACTGGATAGTTTCATCCGATGTTCCGGAATGTGCCAAGGATATAGAGATGGCTCCGATGGATCCGAAGCACTGCGATGCGGATATAGTCTTCTCAGCCCTTCCATCGGATGTTGCGAGAGAAGTTGAGCCGAAGTTTGCCGAAGAAGGTTTCGTAGTTGCGAGCAACGCTTCGGCATTCAGAATGGAGGAAGACGTTCCGCTGGTTATTCCCGAGGTAAATCCGGATCATCTAAAGCTCATAGAAGTTCAGAAGAGGAGGAGGGGATGGGACGGATTCATCGTCACGAACCCGAACTGCACGACGATAGTGCTAGTTTTAACACTCAAGCCTCTGATGGAGCTCGGGCTTAGAAGGGTTACTGTTGCGACCATGCAGGCTTTAAGCGGTGCGGGATATCCGGGAGTTCCGTCGCTTGCAATAACGGATAACGTTATCCCGTTCATAAAGGGTGAGGAGGAGAAGGTCGAAAGAGAGCCTTTGAAGATATTAGGCAGATTAGATGGTGAAAGGGTTGTTCCGGCAAATATAAAGGTTTCAGCTTCTTGCCATAGAGTTCCGGTTATAGACGGACATCTTGAAGCGATCTGGGCCGAATTCGATAGACCGGTTGAGGTTGAAGATGTTGTAAAAGCGTTCGAATCCCTCAAGCCCTTAAAGGATCTTCCGACATCCCCGGAGAAGGTTATAATTGTCAGAAGTGAAGCGGATAGACCGCAACCCCGACTCGACAGAGATGCCGGAAAGGGAATGAGCGTCGTGGTCGGAAGGCTGAAGAAGGTCGAAGATAACGTAATAAGATACCTCGCACTCGGACACAACACCGTAAGGGGAGCGGCTGGGGCGAGTATTTTGAACGCTGAGCTTATGGTTAAAGAGGGTTATCTTAAGAGCTGATGGAAAATGTAAAGATAGAATACATAATCGAAGCGCTTGAACAGATTCCAGAAAAACCTGAAAGACCAATCGAAATTAGTGGAATCTTTTACAACCATCATACATCTATGGAATCCGCTATGAACATAATCGCAATGCTTCTTAAAGATTTGGGTTTGAGGGTTGAAAAAGATTAAAGATGTGCAATGGCTTAAGGAATTGGTTAGTTGATACAAAAATAGTGTTTGAATCCGTTGATGATATGAAGGAGACCCTTATGAAGCTTATAGAAAAGGTCGAAGGTGTTTTAAATGAGATATTCGCTGAAAAAGATTAAGGAGGATTTTGAAGCCTTTATCGAGTTACGAGGTAGTCTTGTTTGGTTCTTACGTTAGTGGAGAGTTTAGAGAAGGTTCGGATATTGATGTGGCTGTTATAACTCGTAGAAAAGAGCTGTTGGGTAAAGTTAAGCCTATATAAAGGTCAAGGCTAACATCATAAATAACTACATCGTAGTTTTCGGAAATGATCTTGAGATATCGGAACACTTCTACTATTGGCGGAAATTCTGCGAGGACTTTAAGCATAGGCTTTACTATTGCGAGGATTACAGGGAAAAACTTGAAGTAATTAAAAGGGGAAAGAAACTGCTTAAATTAGCATAACTCTGGAAAATCGTAGGCCGGACACTCCTCAAACGTATACTTTACAGTCGTGTAATTCGATTTGAATTCTCTGACCATCTTGCGAATCTCCTCTTTACTCCTCTTCCCCTTAATCGTCATATCGATCAACTCTGCTATTGTATCCATCTCATCCTCCTTCATTCCCAGCCTCGTAACCTCCTGAACCCCAATTCTTATACCCGAAGGATTATCGGCATTCTTCACGTCATCCCAAGGAAGTAGGTTCTTGTTAAGTATTATTCCGACTTCTTCGAGCATCTTTGCGATTTTATCCCCTCCTCCGAGCTTTGATACATCCACTGCAACTTGATGTGATTCGGTGAATCCGAGATCCGGGCAAAGGACATCGTATCCGAGATTGTAAAGGCTTTCGGCCAATCTCTTCGCGTTTTTAACAATCTGCTTAGCGTAAGCTTCTCCGAATTCCATCATCTCCAGACATGCAGCAACGTAGCCGGCTAAGCTGTGAATGTGATGATTGCTAACTACTCCGGGGAAAACCCCCCTATCGATAACCTTGGCAAGCTCCCTTTTGCACATTATTATCGCTCTTTGAGGGCCGGGAAAAGTCTTATGGGTGGAAGCCGTAACTACATCCGCCCCTTCCCCAATCGGATCCTGAAATCGCTTTCCGGCTATCAAACCCAAAACGTGACTCGCATCGTAAACTACCTTTGCTCCAATCTCATCCGCCATTTCTGCTATCTCCCTAACCGGATGCGGAAACAAAAATAAACTCGCTCCCAAAACGAACAGTTTAGGTTTCTCCTCGAGCTTCTCAACCTTCCTCCTCGTAGCATCGACATCGATGTTGAAGTTCTCGTTATCAAATTCATAGTATTTCACCTTCAATCCCCTCAAGCCGGCGGCTGAAAATCTATCGTGCGAAATGTGCCCGCCGTGAGGAACCGACAGAGACATTATCGTTTCTCCGGGATTCGTGAGGGCGAAGAAGACTGCCATATTCGCTACCGTTCCGGAAATGGGCTGAACGTTGGCATGTTCAACATTAAACAGCTTCTTCGTGAGATCTATCGCAAGGGCTTCGAGCTCATCTATAAATGCACAACCCTGATAGTATCGCTTACCTACCTTCCCCTCAGCGTATCTATGCCCAAAATCGCTCGTGTAAAATCTCCTAACCAAATAACTCGTTACGTTTTCGCTCGCAATTAGTGGAATCGAATACTTGAAGAATTCGTGATGTTTGCTTGAGATTTCAAAGAGCCTATCAAGCATGATCGTCTCTGATCCGTATCCTTTAAAATATTTTGCGTTCGTTTAATACGTTATGAGAAAGGTGCTGATAGTTGTCGTAATACTGGCGATAATGCTCGTCGGATACCTGCTCATAAGTAAGCCGAGAATAGAGGAGATAAAATACTCTTGGGGAAAGGTGAACGAGTCAACCACGGAGATCATAGTAAACGTCAAGGTATACAATCCTAATCCGTTTCCGATCCCTCTGAAGGACGTAATAATGGACATCTATATGAACGGGATCAAAATGGGTGAAGGGCATGCGATAAAGGCCAACATCCCGGCGAATTCGGAATCCACAATTGTAGTGGCAATATACTTGGATAACAGCAAGATTCCGAAGTGGTGGGTCAGCCATATAAGGAACGGAGAGGAAACGACTGTCAACGTTAAGGGTGATCTCGTGTTCGATCTTAAGCTTTTCGAGTTCAAATTCCCGATAGGCTTCAGTAGAACCATAAAGACAAACATTCTATCATCCGTTTCACTAAGCAAACCCGAGACTATATCGATCGATAATCTGGCTAACATCGAAATCAGATCCGTTAACTCCCGCTGGGGGAATGTGAACGACAAATGGACGGAAATCGTAACCACGGCAGATGTCTACAACCCCAACACGTTTCCGATCAATGTAATAAGCTTTGATTACACCATAAGGATGAACGGAATACTCGTTGGAAATGGTAGTGAATATCTGAATACCGTAATTCCGCCGAAGTCCGATGCGAAGCTTAAGCTTGTAACCAAGATAATGAACGATAGGCTGAAGGATTGGTGGGTCACGCACATAAAAAACGGCGAAAGGACGAAAGTTGAGATCGACATAAAGCCTAAGGTAAAGGTTGCCGGAAGGGAGATTAGCTTCACATTGACTAAGCAGACTTTCGAAATCAGAACGGACTTCTTGGGTTGATCTAATTTTTTTAACAAAATTACTTATCCTCCTTCCTATCGAAGAACGGGTTCTTGCCCAAGCTGGCTAACGGAATTCCGATGGCAACATCAGCATCAGTAATTCCAAGCATCCTTGCCACAACACCTATCCTGTATATAATCCTGTTGTCCACGCTGATTATGCTCGCGAGCTTCACAGCAGAGCCCAAAGCTATACCCAAATCCAAAATCTTGAATATGCAGTTAGGGCCCCTGAAATCCCCTTCACTCCTCTTAATCTTCTTAATCTCATCGCAGTTGAATCCGCAAGCTCCGCAGTTCAGACCGAGAGGTTTCCCGCCTTTCACGCCTATTATAAGTATTCCCTCAGCCTTCTTTATTGACTCACCATCTCTTCTCCAGCCCTTTCCCCTATCCTCAGCGAGTTTGATCATCTTCTCCGCAATTTTATCCTTGTCATCTCCGTCGACGTATATTATCTCGAGATCGTCTTCTCCCTTAGCTTTCGGAGCGGTTCTTGCCGATATCGACATCAGATAAGCTGATAGCTTGATCGCATCTTTTCTAAAATCCTCCTCCCTCAGAATCATGTCGGATCTTCCAAGCTTTGAATATTTAACGTTTCACAAAGCACCAAACAGAAACCCTATCAAGCCGAAGAGAAGGGCAAAAAGTGTTTGCTTTCTGAACCTCCTTATGTCTTCGGGCTCATGCTTGCGTAACAGTTCAAGCGAGATCTTAACCAAAATAGCATCCGTAACGATTACCGGCACCATATATTTCATATCGAACCTGTAGCCTTGAAGGTAAAGAAAGGGAAAAAAGCTCAAAGCCACGGCTATCAAAAACAACGAAGCTGACAGCTTAGATGCGAATTCGACACCTTTAACCCTTGCAACCGTTTTGACGTTCCTTATCGCATCGCCTTCAACATCCTCGATTCCCTTCATTACTTCCCTCGCAACCCCAGAAAGGAAGGCTATTATCGATAATATTACTATCTGCGGGGCGATGGAATTCGTAGCAACAACGCTACCGAATATGAACGGAGCGCACATCGAGAAGGCTATGTATAAATTACCTATCAGCCCGAACTCCTTGAGCTTTAGATTATACAGATAACCCAGCGTAGTGATGACGAAAGCCAGTAGAAAGGCGTTTAAGGAGATAGCATAAGCTGAGAGAAATCCGAGAGGAGCCAAAATTAATCCGATAAGCAGAGCGCTGCTTCTGCTCAGATCCCCCCTGACGAGGGGTCTGTCGAACCGCTTATTGGCTAAATCCACCTCGTAGTCGAAGTAATCGTTCAAGGCAAAAGCGGAAGCTTGGCAGAATACTGCGGTAAGTATGCCCAAAAAAGCGTGCTTAAAATTAAAATCCAATCCGGAAGAAACGACTATCCCGACGACTACGCCCAGCGCATACATAAATCCGTGCTCAAGCCTAAGAAGATCCCAAACTGCTTTAATCGATCGCATTACGGGATCGTCTCCAGAAATCTCTCAACACCCTGCTCGTATAGAACGTTTCCGACAACTATCATATCCGCATGCTCTAGCATCGTCATAGCCTTCTCCCTGCTGTCTATTCCTCCGCCGTATATAAGCACCGCTTTATCCAAAACATCCTTGACGGCTTTCACTATCTCCGGATCGCCGAAGGTTCCGCTGTATTCGATGTATATTGCCGGCAACTTGTATATCCTCTCCCCAACTATCGCGTAGCTCGCAGCTTGCTTTGGAGTTAGATCCGTCTTAGCCTTCGTAACCCTCCCAACGGCCGAATCCGGATTTAAGACTATGTATCCCTCGAACACCGTTCTGTCTATAATACCGCAGAACTCCTCAAGCCTGTCGAAGTTCATTTCGACCCATTTCGCATGCTTTCCTGTGATCCATTCTCCATCTGCGGAATTCAGAACTGTGGGAACGAATAGGTAGTCCGCATCGTATATGACGTTCGATGGATCCGAAGGCTCAACGACTGTCGGCAATCCGTATTGTTTAACCTCATCGAGCAGAGCTTTAGCCTTGTCGAGCGTTACGTTCTGAGTTCCGGATATCATGATAGCATCCGTTCCGCTTTCAACAACCGCCTTGATTAGTTCCGGCGGATTCGGTCTGTCTGGATCCAACTTCGTTACGTGTTTCCACTTCCTCCACATCGATGCAAGTTCGGTGACAAAATTTTTAAATTTATGCCGAAATTAAACCATGGATCTAACGTTCGCTTTAACGGTTATCCTAATTTCTCTAAGCGGAGTCATCGCCCCCGGCCCCCTCTTTGCCGCTACGATCGCCGAAGGAAGGAAAAACAAGTTGGCTGGACTCACAATAACCTTTGGACATGCGACCGTTGAGATTCCGATAATTCTTGCCCTCTTCTTCTTCGGATCCTTCATAGCTACGGATTTTGTTAAAGCCGTTGTCGGCATTCTCGGCGGGATAGTATTGCTGTATCTGGCATACCTCGAAATTAAAAGTAACGAGGTTGAGGCAAAGGTTACGAGGGGATACATGACCGGAATAATCATGAGCTCATGCAATCCCTACTTCATAATCTGGTGGTTAACCGTCGGATTTACGCTCGTGATGAAGTCGCTGGAATACGGACTGCTCGGACTTCTAATTTTAATAATTTTACATGAGCTCTGCGACTTCTCATGGCTGTTATTCGTATCCCTCACTTCGAACAGGGCTTCGGTGATGTGGGGAAAGAAGGCTCAAAGAGCATTGGTTGCTGTTTCCGTTACGATATTCGTCATCTTCGGCATCTGGTTTTTAACTACGGGCATGACAACCCTTTTAAAACTAAACGGATAACCTTCTTCGATGATCGTTGAGATCACAAGCATAATATCGCTAATAATAATAATTTATGCATACTTTCAGGTTAAGGGTTATCGCTTTTCGTTCTTGGAGAGACTCAGGCTTATATCGGAAAAAAGTGAAAGGAGAAGGGTAGTTCATTCAAGGGTAGAACTATTCAAGGAACGGAAAAAACCTGTTCTTAGAACTCTTGCAGTTTTGGGGTTCATAGTGCTGCTCCTAGCCTTAGCCTTTACGCATAAGCTCTTCTGGGCTGTCGTAGTTTCGGATAGCATGTATCCCACGATGAAGAGGGGAGATATAATATTGGTTCAGGCTATTCACATAGATCCGCATGTCGGAGACATAATAATGTTCAGGAGACCCGATTCTTATCTTCCGATAACTCACAGAATTTTGAAGATAAAGGACGGCTTGATATACACCGGTGGAGATGCTTCCGGCCCGGATCCTTGGGTTATAACGAAGAAGGACATAATAGCTCAAGCTGTGATGATCTGCGGTAAGCCCATCGTGATAAGGGGAATCGGGAAATACTTCATACTCAACGCTAAGGAGCTAAGATCGATAGGCCCATTCGGAGAAGAATACCTGTTCTACAAGAACCTCATCAGAGCTTTCAAGAACTACGCGCTCGCAATAATCATAATATGCTCAGCCCTTTACGTTTATCTCGAACTTGGAAGGAGTAGCAGAAGACTTTAACATCTCAATTTCCGCCCCCAAATCCCTTAGAACTTCGAAATAGTTCGGAAAGGAAACGGAAACTACATCGGCGTTCCTAACAAGAACACCTTTTTCAGCAACCAATCCCAGCAGGGAGAAAGCCAAAGCCATCCTGTGATCGCCGAAGGAATCTACAGTTCCTCCTTCAACTTTACCGCCGACTATTTCGAGACCGTCCCTCCTCTTCTTAACTTCGATACCCAACCTTCTTAGATTGCTGTATATCCCCTCGATCCTGTCTATCTCCTTAAGTCTTAGATGCTCCGCATTGCTTATTACAGTCCTCCCTTTCGCAATGCTTGCGAGAACCGCAATCGTGGGGACGAGATCCGGAATATCGCCGGCGTCAACATCAATTCCCTCAAGCTCCGACTTCTCAGCCACTATTATTCCATCATCTTTGTTCCATCTAATGCTTCCACCCATCTCGCGAACTATATCGACGATTTTCTTATCCCCCTGCTCTGATTCGAACATGTTCTTGATCTCAACCTTTCCGGCAAGAATTCCAGCCGCTATTAGGTAGCTTGCGGACGAAAAATCCGAGGGAACGCTGAATTTTCTCAACCTGAACTCCTGCTCACCTTCGATGTAAAACGTGAAGTTCTCCCTCTCAATTTCTATTCCGCTCTCCTTAATGATGTGCAGTGTTATTTCGATGTAAGGTTTCGACTTTACATCCAAAACCTTAAGCGTTGAATCACCCTTAGCCAGAGGAAGCGCGAAGAGCAGGGATGATACGAACTGAGAGCTTTTGGCTTTGATCTCAACATCGCCGCCCTTAATTACGCCTTTAACCCATATCGGAGGCTCAAAACTACCGAAGCCCCTTATCTCGGCACCCAAACTTTTCAAAGCTTCAACGAGCTCTTTGTTGGGTCTCTTCCTTAAAGATTCATCCCCGTCGAGAACCGATCTGAGTTTCGAGAGCGACAGTATACCCAGAAATAACCTCATCGTCGTTCCGGAGTTCGCACAGTAGAAGTATTTTCCTCCCTCTATTTCTTCGCAACCTCTGAATCTGAATATCTCTCCAGCACGCACGAATTCCGAACCTATCTTTCTGCAACAGCTCAGAGTTGCGATGGTATCGTCCGAAATTAAAGCGTTAAATACCATGGATGACCTTGAAAGGGATGAGGCCAAGAAGGCCCGATGCGTGTAGCTTTTGGACGGCGGAGGATTCGCTGAGCCTTCTATCTCGCTTCTTCTTACGATAACATCCATAGCTAAGCGTTAGCATAACATTATATAAAGTTTGGTGCGAAATCGTAGAGATGATAAAAATGTTTAGGGGAGCGATACTCGGCTTCGCGATAGGCGATGCTTTGGGGATGCCCGTTGAAGGGCTGAGCAGAGATGAAATTAAAAAGATTTACGGTGAGGTTAGAGATTTCCTTCACTCCCCTTACGGGGATCTTAAGGCTGGAGAATGGACAGACGATACAGAACAGATGATTCTGCTGGCTAAATCAATTCTGAAGACCACATACTTCAGCCCGGACGACTTCGCCGAAAGGCTGAAGCTTATTACAAGCAATCGAATCGGTCCGACGACGAGAACAGCGCTTAAAAATTTAGCCTTCGGCGTTCCTTGGAACAAATCCGGGATTGAATCCGAAACTTGTGGCTCAGCTGTTAGAGTTTTGCCGATCGGCTTGGTATATTCCTTTAATCTGGATCTGGTTGAGAAGTATGCTGTATTCTCTTCGATTGTGACTCACAGGGGATCGGCTATAAGCGGGGCTGTTGCAATGGCGACGGCTGTTGCATGCATCCTGAACGAATGGGACGATTGCAGTATGGTTGAAGAAGTCGCAAGGAGGACGAAAAAGTATGATGAGTTGGTTGCGGATAAGATAAATCTTGCCTATCAGATAGCAAACAGCGATTTGGATTCTGCGGTTAGCAGATTGGGCAATTCCATGTCAGTTTATGATGCAGTTCCCCTTGCATTTTACTGCTATCTCTCCTCCTCAAACTTCAAAGAATGCGCTCTGAAGGCCGTGAATGCCGGAGGCGATACGGATTCCATAGCTGCGATGGCTTGCGGCATGAAGGGTTGCCGGCTCGGAATCGATGCCATACCGAAGGAGTGGATTGAAGGTGTGAGAGATGCTGAGATGCTGATGGATTTGGCTGACAGATTGCACGATCTGCATCTGATGATTTCAAACATAAGATAGAGATATCAGAATCTTGGCTATAACGCAACAGATACCGAATGTTAAAATAGGCGTGGCCACCCAGCTGAGCATTATCTTCTTTAGCAAATCTGACTTTATCGTTCCAACGCCCTTCAAAATCCCAACGCCGATTATACCGCCGATGATGCAATAGGTCGTCGAAACCGGCATGCCCAAAGTTGTAAATATAAAAACACTTATTCCCGCTGCAAATTGGGCAGAAAAGCCTGAAAATGCATCCAAGCTCGTAATTCCCTTACCGACAGTCTCGACAACTCTCTCGCTAAGCAAAAAAGCACCGAGCCAAAGCATGATCGTCCCCATTACTGCCGCTTGCAACGGACTCAGAATTCCGTAGCATACTATCGCTCCCAAAGCTGTTGCGAGTTCGTTCGCACCCGTGTTGTATGCTATTATAATTCCGTTTAAAATTAGAAGCGTTCTTAGGATGCTTTCAACCTTAAACACCGGCAATCTGCGGAAGGCTATTTCCATAACCCTGTAGACTATGATAGCCAAAACGAGTGCTCCTACCGGGGATAAGATCCAAGACTCGACTATCTTAATAAGGGTGTCCAAACGGACAACGGATCCGAAGGCGAAGGCGGAACCTACGAGGCTCCCGATTATAGCCTGATGACTCGAAACCGGCAACCTCTTCCAGTTTGCTATTATGATGACGAGAGCTGAGACAAACAAGGATATGCTTAGGATCTCCATGTTCAAAACTACGAGTTCCCTACCCACAGTTCTCATAACGTTCCGCCCTTGCAGAATGGCTCCGATGAATACGAGGATGCCCAAAAGGTATACCGCCTTTCTAAAAGTTATTATCCCGGCTCCGATGCTGATACCGAATGCGTTTGAAGTGTCGTTCGAACCTATGCTGAACGCTATTAGAACGCATGAGATCAGTGGGATCAGTATTAGCATAAAGCTACCTCATGCCGACGTTCGGAATTTGTATTATATCGCTAGCATCCCCTATCGGATCGCTTATGCTCCCGAGGCTTACTATGAAGCCGGAAATAAAAGCACCTTCTGAATCTTCTTTCAAATATTCCTCCTTCACGATTATCCCCTTTCATTTTCTACATATAAAAAACCTTCTCACCAAGCTCTTGTGAACCCTCTGATAGAACTTACCTTCGATTCTGAAATATCGTCCGAATATATCATCCGCATCTACGTTTATAACCAGAACAGCCCTGCAACCATCCTTTAGAACCCTCCAAATTTCCTCCGTTGCCCTCTCATACAGATCTTCCCCGTAACTTCTCGTAGCCCTTAAGTAAGGGAAATCCGTCACCACAGCATCGAAGCTATCATCCTTAAACGGAATGTTCCTCGCATCTCCCCATATAACGTTGGTCGGCAATCCGAAGAACTTCAGGTTCTTCGCGCATCCGAAAACCACCTTTCTGAAAGCATCTATTCCGGCGAATTCAACTCCCATGAGTCCGGCTTCGATCAGAAAGGTTCCGGTTCCGCACATAGGATCGAGCATGATCCCCTTAACTCCGGTTATGTTCACCAAAGCCCTCGCGAATCTCGGAACTATTACGCTCGGCATGAAAAAAGGTCTTTTGTCGGGTCTTCTCTCCATAAACTGCTTCTTATTCGTCCTATGCATAAGAATCCCGACATGAGCTCTCTCCGCGAGATAAACGCGGATTATCTTATCCGGCTTGGATACGCTTATCTTGGCACCTCTCTTCCACAAAATAGCTCCCAAAGTTTTTTCAAGCTCCAAAGAATTTATATTCTCCCATCTCTTCCCGATCTTTCTTACCCTAACGCATACGTATCCGGACGGAATCGGAATCTCTTTAAAAGCTTCCTCAAGCTCGTTGATATGACAGCTTACAAAAAATTGAGAAATTTCGTGCGTCAGAGCTATACGATCGAATGCTTTAATATCGCCTTCGAAATCGGCGATCAGGATCTGCTCGTCCTCATCTAGCTTCTCAATACTTCCGTAACTGCTCAGCAATCCCAATACTTCTTCCTTAGCCAATTCCGGATGTTCGCCCGAGAGGAAAAATATCAGCCTCATCTTTTTTTCTTGCTATCTCTAAGCTCGGCAATCTTCTTTGCGATATCTATCATAATGTGAATCTTCGACTTCGTCTTCGGAACTATTACTCTGCCGCAATCCTCCCACCAACACTTAGGATACTTCTTCTCCTCAACCTCGAATTGAATTCCCAAAGCTCTGCAAGCTTCAACGAGCTCCGCAAGCTTAACGTTCGGAACAGCATACTTCAGCGGGATCTTCCTTCCCTCGCTCCTCGTTTTCCTGCTATCCAAATTGACCGTCCAAATTACGCAGGTTTTCATCTTCTCCTCCTCTCGAGTTCGTTCCATATCTCCTCAAGCTTTATATCGAGCTTAACGAACAGAACCATCATGTGATAGATAAGATCTGCGGCTTCGTATATTATTTCATCTCTGCTTCCGTCCTTAACAGCCAAAATCAGCTCTGTGCATTCCTCGCCTATCTTCTCAAGTATCGCATTGATCCCCTTCTCATGGTAGAGAAGCCTCGACGTATATGAGTTCTCCTTCGGATTCAGCTTTCGATCCATCAAAACCTCATACAGTTCGTCGAGTATCATGCTCATCCCGTCTTCCTAAAAGTTATCTCCACGAGCGGGTGAGGTGTATCTTCTATAACCTTAACATCCTTCAGGGACTTTATCCCCTTCTTCCTAACCAGCTTTTCGATTCCCAGCTCTATGCCTTCCGGAACCTTCAGAATGTATGCATCGAGCTCCTTGACTCCAATCTTCAGTGCCGCAACTGCTCTATGATGTCCGTCGATCAAATAAAGCCTGTTATCCTTCTTTACCACCACTATCGGCTCCGCCAATCCCCTTCTCAGTTCGTGAATCCTTCCGTTCAGCTCATCCGCATAAACCTTAGTCTGAGTAGGAATTAGATGATCTATCTTAACCTTCCCCCTTTCGACGCCAACCTTAATGCCGTGAATTTTCTCCAAAGTTCTCTTCAGCTTTTCAACCTTCTCAGGACTCGCTCTTTCGATTTGACTTCTTATAACATCCGCATTCGAAATTATACCTACGAGCCTTCCGTTCCTATCCACAACGGGAAGCTTGGAGTGTCCGGTTCTGAACATAACCCTTGCTACATCCCTTAAGTCCATGAAGTCCATCGCAACGTATAGTTCCTTGCTCATGACGTCCTTTATCTTCATCTTCGGATCCTTCCTCAGCAGGTCTATGGAGGAAACGTAACCTATCACCTTTCTATCCTTATCTATAACCGGAAAGCCGTCATGTCCTGTTTTCTCAATTAGATTTATCGCATCCTCAACGGTATCATCCGGCGATAGGGTTATGACGTTCCGTGTCATGTAGTCCGCAACCTTAAGTTTGGACATTACTAAAAGTTAAGTCGCTCTGATATTAAAATCCTATGTGATCTTCTTCTTAAGCTGATCCCTTATAAAATCTTCAATCGGCTTTGGAAGATGAATACCTTCGGAATCTATCGTAAATTCGGCAAACTCAGGTTCGATATAACCGAAAGTTTTTACGAGCTTTACATACCTTTTAACGCTATCGTCGAACCTCCTTTCAAGTTCGATTATATTCGAAAACATCAAGCTAACCGAAGTTTCGGTATATATATCGTGGGCATTCTTTACGAGCGTAAAAATTCCGCTCGCCTTATCGCTTTCAATTCTAACAAGTATGTTCCTCAGAAAGTGAACTACCCTCTGGGTGGCGTGATAAAGCAAGAGACCGGAAATTGAATCGAACGCCAACAAATATCCTTCTCCGACCAGATCGAGAACCCTACCGATTGCCAAACTAACTTCATTCAGATTTATCGGATTGCTAACGATAACATCCCTTTCCGTATGTGTTGA